>CAZDAO010000053.1:0-11993 GCA_964503015.1 uncultured Nocardioides sp.
GTCGACTGCGGTGCCTGCGAGCCGGTCTGCCCGGTCGAGGCGATCTTCTACGAGGACGACACCCCGGAGGAGTGGAAGGGCTACTACGACGCCAACGTCCACTTCTTCGACGACCTCGGCTCGCCCGGTGGCGCGGCCAAGATGGGTGTCATCGACAAGGACCACGAGCTCGTTGCCGCGCTGCCCCCGCAGGAGCACGACGAGTGATCTGCTCTATCGGTGGTTGAGGTGCGCCCGTCGAGGCTCGTCGCTGGCGCTCCTCACACCTCAGGAACCGATCAGCGAGCCTCGAAACCACTCGTCTCGCAGCGGCTCCCCGACTTCCCCTGGGACAAGCTCACGACGTACGCCGCGACGGCGCGCGCCCACGCCGACGGGGTCTGTGACCTCTCGGTCGGCACGCCCGTCGACCCCACGCCCGCAGTCGTCCAGGAGGCGCTGCGGGCAGCGGCCGACTCGCCGGGCTACCCGACGACCATCGGCCTCGAGGCGACCCGCCAGGCGGCGATCGACTGGCTCGGCCGCCGTCACGGAGTCACCGGGCTCGGCCTCGACGGCGTGCTCCCGGTCATCGGCTCCAAGGAGCTGATCGGCTCGATGGCGGTGCACCTCGGCATCGGTGCTGGTGACCTCATCGGCTACCCCGCGCTTGCCTACCCGACCTACGAGGTGGGCGCCGCGCTCGCCGGTGCGGAGAGCCTGGCGACCGACTCGCTGACGGCGTTCGGCCCGCGCACCCCGCGGCTGCTGTGGCTCAACAGCCCGGCCAACCCGAGCGGCCGCGTCCTGCCGCTCGACCACCTGCGCAAGGTCGTCGACTGGTGCCGCGAGCGCAACACGATCCTCGTCTCCGACGAGTGCTACATCGAGTGCGGCTGGGAGGGCGAGCAGCCGCTCTCGATCCTCGATCCGCAGGTCAACGGTGGCTCCCTCGACGGCGTCCTGGCCGTGCACTCGCTCTCCAAGCGCTCCAACCTCGCCGGCTACCGCTGCGCCTTCGTCGCCGGAGACCCGACGCTGGTCGGCGAGCTGCTCGCCGTGCGCAAGAACCTCGGCCTCCAGATGCCCGGCCCCCAGCAGCGCGCGATGATCGCCGCCCTCGACGACGACGCGCACGCGACGGAGCAGCACGCCCGCTACGCCGCCCGCCGCGCGAAGCTCAAGGAGGCCCTCCTCCGGGCCGGGTTCACCATCGACCACTCCGAGGCCTCGCTCTACCTCTGGGCCACCCGCGGCGAGGACTGCTGGTCGACCGTCGCCGACCTGGCCGGGCTCGGCATCCTGGTCGCGCCGGGTGAGTTCTACGGCGCCGCGGGTCGCGAGCACGTACGGGTCGCCTTCACCGCCACCGACGAGCGCATCGACGCCGCGGTCGCCCGCCTCGCCGGCTAGCGATCCGGGCTGTCCGGCTCGAAGACCTCCTCGAGGGTGACCTCGAACAGCGCCGCGATCCGGAACGCCAGCGACAGGCGGGGGTCGAAGTGCCCCTTCTCGATGGAGATGACGGTCTGGCGCGAGACGCCGAGCCGTTCCGCGCACTCGCCCTGGGAGAGCCCGATCCCCTCGCGGAGCTCCTTGAGCCGGTTGTCCACGGCGCTCAGGCTTCCGTGCGACGGATCAGTGTCATCCTCAGCCCCGCGTCCACGATGCCGAACAGCAGTGCCCACTCCAGGCCCGGTATGGGCAGGTCGAGGATGCTGCACAGCGCGACCGTGATGCCGGCGAAGATGAAGAGGTCGAGCAGGGTCGCGGCGTGGGCCCGCTGCATCCACTCGAACTCCACGGAGTCCTCGGGGCGCGCCGGACCGTCCGGTGCGACGAGCCAGGCCTGGATCATCAGGACGACCGGGATACCGGTGGCGAGACCGAAGGCCAGGAAGTCGAGCCAGGAGAAGGCTCCCGTGCGCCCGAACGACGCAGCGACACCGACCGCGCCGCCCGCGGCCGTCCCGCCCAGGAAGGCGGCGATCCAGGTGGTGGTGCGACTCATGGTGTCCCCTGTCGTAGAAGTTTGACATGTCAAGTTAGTCAGACAACGAGGACGTGTCAAGGAAGTTCGACACCCTCGGCTCGGGAACCCCGACGCCGCCGCACCGGGGGCCGAGGGGGTTGACACATCCCTGTGATCGGGGTCCCGGTTGTAACCGGTTTCAGTAACCGGTTACAGACCTGGAGGTGCAGATGGCGTCGACGATCCGTGACGTGGCGAGGCAGGCCGGCGTCTCCATCGCCACCGTCTCGCGGGCGATGCGCGACCCGTCGATCGTCAGCGAGCAGACCCTGCGCCGCGTCCAGGCGGCCGCCGACGAGCTCGACTACACGCCGTCCCACCTCGGCCGCCAGCTCGCCGAGCGCCGGCACGCCGCCAACGGGATCGTCTTCCCCGACCTCTCCGGTCCCTACTACGCGGAGGTCGTGCTGGGCTATGAGGGCGTCGCCGCCGAGCTCGGGCGCGCGGTGCTGATCCTGGCCACGCACGGACGGCCCGCCGCGCCGGAGATGATCACCCGGCTCGCCGGGCGCTGCGACGGCCTGGTGGTCCTGGCCGGCCACACGGTGCCCGACGAGGTGCTGGTGCGGCTCGCCGAGCGCGGTGTGCCGCTGGTGACCGCGGCGCGGCCCGCCGTCCCCGGCGTCGACTCGGTCCGCGCGGAGAACCGCGCGACCGCCGAGGCGCTGGCCGCCCACCTCGTCGCGTCGGGGGCCCGCTCGATCACCTTCCTCGGCGACCCCGACGGCGCGCCCGACGTGGCCGAGCGCCTCGCCGGGATCACCGCGGGTGCCGATGCCGCCGGCCTCGAGGTCCGCGTGCTCCCGGTCGCGAGCATGGACGAGCAGGGGGGCGCCCGGGCGGGCGAGGACCTCTGCCAGCAGCCGGGCGATCTGCCCGACGCGATCGCCTGCGCCAACGACGAGCTCGCCCTCGGCCTGATGACCTCCCTGCGCGCCCGCGGCGTCGTCGCTCCGCGCGACGTCCTGGTCACCGGCTGGGACGACATCATGGCCGCCCGCTACGCCGAGCTGACCACCGTGCGTCAGCCCCTCCATGACCTCGGCGCCACGGCGGCGCGCTTCCTCGACGACCTCATCGAGGGTCGCCGGGCCGAGCCGCGCCACGAGGTGCTCCCCACCGAGCTGATCGTCCGATCCAGCAGTTCCCCCGCGAAAGGTGAAGATCAATGACCAGTTTCCGCAGCACGGCTCGTGCCGGCGCGGCCCTCGGGCTGGCCTCCCTGGCCCTGGTGGCGTGCGGCCGCGACTCCGGTGGCGGCGGCGCCGTCGAGCAGGGCGAGGCCGTCGAGGACGGTCCGGCCACCGGCACCATCGAGGTGTGGGCGATGGGCACCGAGGGGGAGGTCCTCGGCGACTTCGCCGCGGCCTTCACCGAGGACAACCCCGACGCGAAGGTCGAGGTGACCGCGGTCCCCTGGGAGAGTGCGCACGAGAAGATCGCCAACGCCATCGCGGCAGGCGAGACCCCCGACGTGACCCTGGTCGGCACGACCTGGATGGGTGAGTTCGCCGAGGCCGGGGGGGCTCGACCCGCTGCCGGAGGACCTCGTCGACCCCGCCGACTTCTACGAAGGCCCCTGGGGCAGCACCGAGGTCGGCGGCACGTCGTACGGCGTCCCCTGGTACGTCGAGACCCGCGTCCTCTACTACCGCAAGGACCTCGCCGAGAAGGCCGGCTGGGACCAGCCACCGGCCACCTGGGACGAGCTCAAGCAGTTCGCCCTCGACCTCCAGGACAAGGGCGGTGCGGAGTACGGCATCCAGCTGCAGGCCGGCAACACCGGCTCGTGGCAGACCATGCTGCCCTTCGCCTGGTCCAACGGCGCGGGCGTGACCAACGAGGACGGCACCGAGTACACCCTCGACAGCCCCGAGATGGTCGAGGCGCTGGAGTACTACACGTCGTACTTCGACGAGGGCATCTCGCCGACCCGGCTGCTCGACGCCGGCGAGCTCGAGAGCGGCTTCGCCGACGGCACCTACGGCTCCTTCATCTCCGGCCCGTGGCACACCGGCCTGGTCGAGGACCAGGGAGTCGACGAGGACCAGTACGCCGTCGCGGTGCTGCCCGGCAAGGACAGCGCCCCCGGCACGTCGTTCGTCGGCGGCGGCGACCTCGCGGTCTTCGCCGACTCCGACAACAAGGAGAGCGCCTGGAAGCTCGTGCGGTGGCTCGCCGACCCGCAGACCCAGCAGGACTTCTACGACGAGATCGGCGACCTGCCGGCAGTGTCCGCGGCCTGGGACACCGGCGAACTCGCCGAGGACCCGCAGCTGAGCGTCTTCGGTGACCAGCTCGACAACGCCCTCGCCCCGCCGGCCGTGCCGACGTGGGAGGAGGTCGCCACCGTCATCGACAGCGAGGTCGAGAAGGCGACCAAGGGCGACACCTCCGCCGAGGATGCGGTGGCCGAGATGCAGCGCCAGGCCGCCCGGATCGGCACCGGTCTGTGACGTGAGCGCCTCCACCAGCGCCCCTCCGGTGCCCGGGACCCCCCGGGCGCCGGAGCGGGGCACGCCCTCCCGCCACGTCGACCCGACGCGTCGGCAGCAGGCGGTCGCCGCGTGGGTGCTCGCGCTCCCGTTCGTCCTGCTCTTCCTGGTGTTCAGCCTGGGGCCCGTGCTCGCCAGCCTGGGGATGAGCTTCACCGACATGCGGCGCACCGACATCCGCGACCCCTTCGCGGTCGAGCCCGTCGGCCTCGACAACTACGTGTCGCTGGTGCAGGACCCGCTCTTCCGCAAGGTCACCCTCAACACCCTGCTCTACCTGCTCCTCGGCGTGCCGCTCACCATGGCGGTCGCCCTGGCCGTCGCGGTCGGCATCAACCGCATCGAGCGCTTCCGCGGCTTCTTCCGCGTCGGCTACTACCTGCCCGTGGTGACGAGCATCGTGGCGGTGTCGGTGGTCTGGAAGTACCTCTACCGCGACGACGGCGGCCTCTTCAACACCGTCCTCGGCTGGGTCGGCATCGACGGCCCCGGCTGGCTCGACAGCACCACGCTGTCCCTGCCGTCGCTGGTCCTGATGGCGGTGTGGCGCAACTTCGGCACGCTGATGGTCATCTTCCTGGCCGGCCTGCAGACCATCCCGCAGGAGGTCGCCGAGGCCGCCGAGGTCGACGGCGCCAGCGGGTGGTCGCGCTTCCGGCACGTCACGCTGCCGATGCTGCGCCCCACCCTGCTCTTCGGCGCGGTGATCACCGGCCTGGGCTACCTCCAGTTCTTCGAGGAGGCGTTCGTGATGACCAAGGGCGGTCCGCTCGACTCCACTCGATCGATCACCTACTTCACCTACGACCAGTTCGGCTTCGGCAACTACGGGTACGCCGCCGCCGCGAGCTACCTGCTGTTCCTCGCGGTCGTGCTGCTCACCTGGGTGCAGTTCCGCTGGCTCGGCGAGAGGGAGGCGAAGGCATGACCGTCCTCGAGAAGGCCCCGGCCCGGGCCGCGGCCCCTGCGTCGCGCGAGGGCGGGCAGTGGCGTCGTACGCCGCGGTGGCTCTACGCCGTGCTCGCCGGCGGCCTGCTGCTGGTCGTGCTGCCGTTCGTGTGGATGCTCGTCTCCAGCGTCAAGCCCGAGGCCGAGGTCCGCGCGGTGCCGCCGACGTGGTGGCCGGAGACGCTGACCCTCGACAACTACGACACCCTGTTCACCAAGCTCGACTTCCCGACGTACTTCCTGAACTCGGCGATCGTCGCCGTCGCGGTCACCGTCGGCAACATGGTGTTCTGCTCGATGCTGGGCTACGCGCTCGCCAAGCTGGACTTCCCCGGCAAGCGCGCACTGTTCGCGATCGTGCTGGGCACGCTGATGATCCCGGGCGTCGTGACGTTCGTCCCGCTCTTCGTGCTGACCACGAACCTCGGGCTCTCCAACACCCTGCTCGGCATGATCCTGCCGTTCCTCGCCGGGCCGTTCGGCGTCTTCCTGATGCGCCAGTATGTCCAGTCGCTGCCCGACGAGCTGATCCAGGCGGCGCGCATCGACGGGGCCGGCGAGCTGCGCATCTTCTTCTCGGTGATCCTGCCGTTGTGCGGACCGGCGCTGGCGACGCTCGGCATCCTCACCTTCCTCACCTCGTGGAACAACTTCCTCTGGCCGCTCGTCGTGGCCCAGACCGAGGACAAGTACACGCTGCCCGTCGCGCTGGCGCTCTACTCCGTGGGCCAGAACGCCACCCAGTACGGGCTCTTGCTCGCCGGCTCCGTGGTCGTCGTGCTGCCCGTGCTCGCCATCTTCCTGCTCCTGCAGCGCCACATCATGCAGGGCATCGCCATGACCGGAATCAAGTAACCAACCGCCCTCTCGGGCCTGGAGGCACCCCCATGAGAGTCCGCTCACCCCTGACCGCCGCGGTCGTCGGCGTCGCCGCGACCGCCTTGCTGGCCGCACCGAACACCCCTGCGGCGACAGCCGGCGACCGCGGCCCGTCGTCGCACCCGTCCGGCTCGACGCGCGCCGTCCTCGAGGACTACCTCGCCGACAGCTGGGACTCCATGGCCGCGATGACCGACGAGGACACCGGCCTGCCCGCCGACAACATCGGTGGCGACCTCGACGCCGCCACCCGGAGCGCGTACACCTCGCCGACCAACATCGGTGCCTACCTCTGGAGCACCGTCGTCGCCCGCGACACCGGACTCATCTCCCGGCGCGAGGCCACCGAGCGGGCGCGCACCACCCTGCGCACCGTCGCCGGGCTGGAGAGGCACGAGCCGTCGGGCATGTTCTACAACTGGTACGACCCGGAGACCGGCAACAAGCTCAGCACCTGGCCCGAGAACGGCAACCCCGTCTACCCGTTCCTCTCCAGCGTCGACAACGGCTGGCTCGCCACGGGCCTGCTCGTCACCGAGCGGGCGATCCCTTCGCTGAAGCGCGAGGCCGGTGCGATCCGCCGCCAGATGGACTTCGGCTACTACTACAACGGCGCGGAGGGGATCCGGAAGGACCCGTCGGACACCACCGCCCAGGTGGGCGGTCAGATCCGCGGCGGCTTCTGGGTCGAGCCGCCGGGCGACGGGACGTGCAACACCCCGGGCAACTACCGCGGTGACGAGGACGTCTACTTCACCTGCCACCACTACGGGGCGTTCAACACCGAACCGCGGATGGCGTCCTACCTCGGCATCGCCGCCGGCCAGATCCCGCAGCGCCACTACTTCGGCACCATGCGGACCTTCCCGCCGACCTGCGACTGGTCGTGGACGGAGACCGAGCCGACCGGTGAGTGGCGCCGCTACGAGGGCGTCGACGTCTTCGAGGGCACGCTGCCCTACCGCGGCACCGAGGTCGTCCCGACGTGGGGTGGCAGCATGTTCGAGGCGCTGATGGTGCCGCTCTTCGTGCCCGAGGAGCGTTGGGGTCCCCGGTCGTGGGGCGTCAACCACCCGCTCTACGTCCAGGGCCAGATCGAGCACGGCCTCGAGGAGGCCGGCTACGGCTACTGGGGCTTCTCGCCCTCCAACGACCCCGCCGGTGGCTACCGCGAGTACGGCGTCGACGCCCTCGGCCTCGACGGTCCGGGCTACACCTCCGACCAGGAGCGCACCGACTGGGACCAGCCCTACGACGGCTGCCCCGACCGGGCCGGCGAGCCCGCGCCGACGACGTACGGCGACGGGGTGGTGACGCCGCACGCGTCCTTCCTCGCCCTGCGCTACGCACCCCGCGAGGCGCTGGCCAACCTGGCCCACCTGCGGGAGAACTTCGACGCCTACGGCCCCGGCGGGTTCTACGACGCCGTCGCCACCCGCAGCGGCCAGGTGTCCCGCGAGTACCTCGCGCTCGACCAGGGCATGGTCGTCGCCGCCCTCGGCAACGCCCTGACCCGCGACTCCCTGCGCGACTACGTCAGCCGCGGCGCCATGCAGGCCAGGCTCCGCCCGCTCATGCACCAAGAGGTCTTCACCTCGGAAGGACGATGACGTGACCCAGACCAGCCCCGCCCAGCACGACGCCCGCACCGACTGGGAGAACCGGATCGGCCAGCGGACCGATCCCGCCTTCGGTGGTGACGCGCCGCGGCTCGACCCGCCGCCGCGGATCCGGGCCGAGGCCGGCGGCCAGCAGGTGACCCTCACCTGGGACGAGGTGCCCGGTGCCGTCGGCTACCAGGTCTACGCCGCCGACGAGCCCTACGGCGACTACCAGCCGCTCGACCATGCCGGGCGCGACGTGCTCGCGGTGCCGCACCCGCCGTACGCCGACACCACCGGCACGCCGGAGCGGGAGCGGTGGTACCGCGTCGCGACGCTGACCGACGTGCACGTCGAGGGCGAGCTCTCCGGCCCGGTGTCGGCCGCACCGCTGCGCGCGGCGGCGTCGCCGGTCGTGGTCGCCGTCGACGCCGCGAGCCCCGCCGGCGAGCTGCCCCGGCCGTGGCGGCCGATGATCGGCAGCGAGCACCTCTCCTACGCGCTCTCCACCGACACCGTCGGCGGCCGGGTCATCGGTGAGGAGCTGTCCGCGGCGCTCTCGGCCGCGCGGCGCGAGCTCGGCGTCACCCACGTGCGGGCGCACGCGATCCTCAACGACGACAACGGCGTCTACCGGGAGGTCGACGGCGAACCGGTCCACGACTTCACGGGGGTCGACCGGGTCTACGACCACCTGCGCAGCCTGGACCTCCACCCGGTCGTCGAGCTCTCCTTCATGCCGCGCGACCTGGCCGCCGACCCGTCGAAGACGGTCTTCGAGTACGCCGCGATCGTCTCGCCGCCGAAGGACTGGCAGCGCTGGCACGACCTGATCCGCGACCTGACCCAGCACCTCGCCGACCGCTACGGGCTGGAGGACCTCGTCGAGCACTGGTCCTTCGAGGTGTGGAACGAGGCGAACCTGGAGGTCTTCTGGTCCGGCACCCCGGCGGAGTACCTGAAGCTCTACGACGTCACCGCCGCGGCCGTGAAGGCCGTGGACCCGCGGCTGCGGGTCGGCGGCCCGTCGTCCGCCGCGTCCGGCTGGGTCGAGGAGCTGCTCACGCACGCCGACGAGTCCGGGACGCCGGTCGACTTCCTCACCACCCACACCTACGGCTCGCCCCCGCTGGACTTCCGACCGGCGCTCGAGCGGCACGGTCGCGAGGGCGTCCCGATCTGGTGGACCGAGTGGGGCGTCACCCCCACCCACTTCCACGAGGTCAGCGACGCCGTGTTCGCCGGCACCTTCCTGCTCCGCGGGATGGCCTCGGCCATGCGCGAGCGCCGCATCGAGGCGCTGTCCTACTGGGTCGTCTCCGACCACTTCGAGGAGCTCGGGCGCCCGCCGGAGCTGCTCCACGGCGGTTTCGGCCTCCGCACGGTCGGCGAGCTGCGCAAGCCGCGGTGGTGGGCGCTCGCCCTGCTCGAGAGCCTCGGCGAGCAGCAGCTGCCGGTGGACCTGTCGGGTGACGGCGCCGACTCGCTCGTCGAGGCGCTCGCCGCGACCGACGGAGCCGGCGAGGTGACGGTCCTGACGTGGAACCTCACCCTCGACCAGACCAAGGCGGCGGGCGCGCCCGGGCTGGCCCGCCGCGTCCGGGTCGAGGTGCGCGGCCTCGCGCCGGAGGCGTCGTACACGCTGCGGCACGAGCGGGTCGACGAGGAGCACTCCGACATCGCCGCGGTGTGGGGCCGGCTCAAGGAGGCCGACCAGGCATGGCCGACCGAGGATCAGTGGGCCGCGCTCCGCGAGGCCGACCGGCTCGACGTGCTCGAGCCGGACTCCGAGGTTACCGCTGGACCCGACGGCACCCTGGTCGTCGAGTACGACCTGCCGATGCCCGCGATGTCTCTGCTGACCCTGACCCCCACCACCCTCGCCGGTTGAGGTGCGAGCGCAGCGAGCCTCGAAACCACGTGCCGCTGGGTGATCGCAGGTTTCGAGGCTCGTCGCTGGCGCTCCTCGCACCTCAACCCCCCACCACCCTCGCCGGTTGAGGTGCGAGCGCAGCGAGCCTCGAAACCACGTCCCGCGAGCGCCCCGACCTCGGTGGTTGAGGTGCGAGCGCAGCGAGCCTCGAAACCACGTCCCCGCGAGATCGCGGGTCAGTCGATCACGTCGACGTGGACGTGGTCGCGGTGCTCGAGGATCCGGCGGTCGCCGCGCGAGGACGAGGGCACCCGGTAGTCGGTCCAGCCGTCGTCCGAGCGGGAGCCCGCGCGCCAGATCCGGTCGTCGAAGATGACGGTGTTGATGTCGAGACGGTCGGCGTTGGCGACCAGCCAGGTCGCCATCGCCCAGCCGCGTTGCTTGTTCTCCGCGTTGATCGGCCGGACGAAGACGTCGATCGCGCGGCCCTCATAGTGCGCCGACCCCTCCATGTGACCGGTGGAGATGCCCCCCGGCTCGAAGCCGCCGAGCGACAGGGGGCCGAAGACCGCCTCCAGCTCCTGCCGTACGACGCTCGCGCGGGGCACCAGCCCGCTCGTGTCGAGCTCGTCGGTCGCCTCGTCGGCGTCGCCGGGGACCTCGCACCACATCGCGCGCGGTGAGTTGCCCGTGAGGGCGGAGGCGAGGGCGCGGCCGTCCTCCTCGTGGTCGGCGTAGGCGTCCGGGTAGGCCGAGCGCTGCACCGCCTGGGCGGCCTCGGTGATCTCCATCTCGCGGTAGCCGTCGACCTTGGCGAGGGCGTCGTAGAAGGCGTTGGTCGCGTGGACCGGGTCCATCGCCTGCTCGAGGGTGCCCCAGCCCTGGGACGGTCGCTGCTGGAACAGGCCCACGGAGTCGCGGTCGCCGTAGTCGATGTTGTAGAGCTCGGACTCCTGGTAGGCCGTCGCCAGCGCGATGCTGGCGGCGCGCGCGGGCATGCCGCGCTGGATCGAGATCGCGGTGATCAGCGCGGCGTTCTCCGCCTGCTCGAGGTCGACCTCCACGGTGTGGCCGTCGACCTCGGCGGTGCAGCCGCTGGTGTCGAGCAGGCTGGGCACCCCACCCCGGTCGACAAGCACGACCACGGCCGCCACCGCACCCAGGGCCGCCACCACGCCGACGGTGGCCGCACGCAACGACGGCACGCTCCGCTCCCCGCGCTAGTTGGCGTGCAGCGCGGCGTTGAGGGCGATGCCGTCGCCCTTCCACGCCACGGCCTCGACGGCACCGCTGACCGAGTTGCGGCGGAACAGCACGTTGTCGGCACCGGACAGGGTTGCGGCCTTGACCACCTGCGGCTTGCCGTCCATGTCCTTGATGGTGACCTTGGTGCCGGCGGTGACGTAGCAGCCGGCCTCGACCACGCAGTCGTCGCCGAGGGAGATGCCGATGCCGGCGTTGGCGCCGATCAGGCAGCGCTGACCGACGGAGATGACCTCCTTGCCGCCGCCCGACAGGGTGCCCATGATCGACGAGCCACCCCCGACGTCGGAGCCGTCGCCCACGACGACGCCCGCCGAGATGCGGCCCTCGACCATCGAGGAGCCGAGCGTGCCGGCGTTGAAGTTCACGAAGCCCTCGTGCATGACCGTCGTGCCCTCGGCCAGGTGGGCGCCGAGGCGCACACGGTCGGCGTCGGCGATGCGCACGCCCGTCGGCAGGACGTAGTCGGTCATCCGCGGGAACTTGTCCACCCCGAAGACCTGGACGACGTGGCCGGGCACGACGGTGCGCAGCCTGGCGCGCACCTGCTCGAAGCCCTCGACGGCGCACGGGCCGGCGGAGGTCCACACGACGTTGGCGAGCAGGCCGAAGATGCCGTCGAGGTTGACGCCGTGGGGCTTCACCAGCCGGTGGGAGAGGAGGTGGAGCCGCAGCCACACGTCCTCGGTCGAGGCCGGCGCGGCGTCGAGGTCGTCGATCTCCACGAGGCGCACGACGCGGGTGACACCGCGCATGTCGTCCTCGCCGCCGTCGAGGTAGGCGAGCTCCTCGGAGGGGTCGCCCTCGGTCGGCCCGAGGACGGGGGAGGGGAACCACGCGTCGAGGACGGTGTCGCCGTGCAGGGTCAGCAGGCCGTAGCCGGAGGCAGCAGTCACCCGTCAAGCCTACGGAGGTGCGCCCAC
>CAZDAO010000053.1:12093-13768 GCA_964503015.1 uncultured Nocardioides sp.
CCGGTGCGGACGCGGGCGGGAGCCGCCGAGCAGCTCCTCACCGCCACCGCGACCTTCAGCCCGGCCAACCGGGCCAGCTCCATCACCAGTCCTCCGACCGAACCGCGGCACCAGTTCTCGATGCCGGGCGGCAGCCTGTCCGTCACCGTCGACTACGGCTACGACCGAACGACCGGGGCGCTGACCTACCACTACAGCCTCGACGGCCAGATGGGGTCGGGCGACCCGACGAGCCAGACGCGGGTGCTGCTCGGGTTCGGTGCCCGCGACGCCGCCGGCAGCTGCACCCTCGAGGAGGCGACCGCCGACCTGCTCTACCGGTCCATCCCCGACTTCCTGCTCTACGACAACAAGGAGACGCCCGACCTCGCGAGTGCGGCCGGATGGACCTGCGCGGTGTTGCTGGTCGACTCCGGTCAGGGCACGGCGCCCCACGATGCCTTCGTCGCCGAGCTCGTCCGCACCACCGCCACGCCGGAGCTGAGCGTCAGTGCGCCCAGGAAGGAGCGGCTCGTCAAGGGCGTGTGGACCCGGGTGCCGGTGACGGTCGCCAACGCGTCGCCGGAGGGCATCGACGCGCGCGACGTCGCGGTCTCGGGCAAGGGCAAGGGGGTCAAGGTGCGCACCGAGTCGTTCGGACCGCTCGAGGGCGAGGACGACGTCGACGGCCACGTGTGGGCCAAGCTGGTGAAGCCGAGGGCCACGCTCAAGCTGTCGGTGAGCGAGAACCGCGAGGCTCTCGACAAGACGTCGGTGCGGCTCCGGCAGCGTCCCGCGCCGCCGGCGCCGAGGGCCGGGCTGTGGACGGGCGGCGGCGTCGACTTCGCGGTGCGCGGCGGCAAGGTGCGAGGTTTCCAGATCTTCACCCAGACCACGTGCGGCGGCTATCCCGACCTGCCGACGACGACCAGCAACACCTACAGCTTCAAGACCACCCCGATCCCGCGCAACAACCAGGTGGTCGGCACCGAACGGGGCAACCAGGGCGGTGACGCGGCGTACTCCGCCTATCTCGAGATCGAGTTCGTCAGCCGCACGAAGGCCAAGGGGCGCTTCAGCTACTTCGGTCCGGCGCGGTGCCAGGCCGCCGACTCCTTCACGGTGCGGCGCAAGCGCTAGATGGGGTGATCGGGCCGGCGAGTGTCGTCACTGGCCGGCGCGGCCGTCGACGCACTCCCGCACCAGGTCCGCGTGCCCGCAGTGGCGGGCGTACTCCTCGATCATGTGGACGACGATGTCGCGGACCTCCGAGGGCTCGCCGTGCACGTCGACGACAGCGTCGAGCTCGGTGCGCTCGAGCACCTCCCGGGCGTAGGCGATCTCGTCCTGCCACAGCGCGTGGGACTCGCGCACCAGGGCGTCGTCGACCTCGGGGAAGTTGAACCCGGCGTCCTCGGACTCGTCCTGGAACAGCCGCGGCAGGTCCATGCGGTCCTCGATGACCCGGCGGAACCAGCTCTGCTCCACCCGCGCCATGTGGCGCACCAGCCCGAGCAGCGAGATGTTCGACGGCGGCACCGCCTTCGTCGCCAGCTGCTCGGCGCTCAGTCCGTCGCACTTCATCGCGAGCGTCTGCCGGTAGTGCTCGAGGTAGCCCACCAGGCAGGCCCGCTCACCGAACGCAGGCCCCGCCTGCATCCTGGGGTCCTGGTCGCTGGGGAGCCACATGCCGTCG
>CAZDAO010000054.1:0-11408 GCA_964503015.1 uncultured Nocardioides sp.
GGCGTGGCGAGGGTCGTCGGCAAGGTCGACGTGGGCTACGTCTTCGTCGACGGCACCACCATCGGCGACATCTCCGAGGCGTCGATGAAGGACCGCCGGATCCTCGGCGAGGAGGGCTTCCTCTCCGTGATCGTGGTCGTGGACTCGGTGACCGGCAAGGTCGTGTCCGGGCCGGAGATCCACGCCCGTGGGTTCGCCGAGGACGAGACCACCTTCGCCGAGATCAAGCAGCCGATCATCGACGCGATCGACGCGGCCGTCGCCGACGGCACCAACGACAGCTACCAGCTGCAGCAGACCGTACGGCGTGTCGTGGGCCGCTGGGTCAACCGAGCACATCGGCGGCGTCCGATGATCATTCCTGTGGTGATCGAGGCCTGAAGCCATAGACTCCCGAAAGATCTTCAGCGTCGTGGGGAGGTGTCGATGCCCAGCCAGGGGGCACTGAGGCGCCTTGCGGAGCTCATGCGCCGCGTGAACTCGTCGACCGACACCGAGGTCATCCTCGAGGAGATCGCCCACGGCGTGGTCGACGTCCTCGGCTACGGCGTCGCCGCGATCGCCCGGCTGGAGGGCGACACCCTGGTGATGACCAACGTGGCCGGCCCGCCCGAGGTCGTCGCGCAGATCCTCAACCGGCGCACGCCCGCCGAGCAGATCCTCGACGAGTTCCGGCAGGCCGACCGGTGGGGCATCCTGCGGTTCGTGCCGGCCGGGCGGATGTCGGAGGAGCGGCTGCGCGCCGCCTGGATCCCCGAGCTGGACACCGACACCGACGACCCGGACGCCTGGCACCCCGAGCACGCGCTCTACGCCCCGCTCTACTCCGCCAGCGGCGAGCTGCTCGGCAACATGGCGGTCGACCTGCCGGCCGACAACCGGGTGCCGAGCATCGACGACCGCGAGCTGCTGGAGATGTTCGCGGTGCAGGCCGGCGTCGCGCTGTCCAACGCCAGGGAGCGCGAGCGGCTGACCGACCGCGTGCGTCTCGACCGGATGATCACCACCGTCGCGGGTTCGGGCACGCAGCACGGCCTCGCCCAGGCGATCGGCACGGCCGTCACGGCGGTGGCCGAGTGCCTGGGCACCGCCCAGGTCTGGGCTCGCACGTTCCCCAGCGACGCGCAGGGCCGTGACCTCGGTGCCGCCAGCCCCCGACCGTTCTCGCCCGAGGTCGACGTCGCGGAGCTCCGTGAGGACCTGCGGCGGCTGTCGACCCTGCCGGTCCTGATCGAGCTCGGCGTCGACGACCGCGAGTCCGAGCACCTGCCGTTGAGCCGCGAGCCGCTGCAGGAGCGGATGCGGGCGATGCACGCCGACCGCGTGGTCGTCTGCCCGCTGGTCTCGCAGGACGACCTGGTGGGCTACGCCGTGCTGGGCTTCGCCCGGCACTCCCGCCCGATGACGGCCGGTGAGGCCGACGCGGTCCTCGAGGTGGGCCGGCTGCTCGGACAGATCGTCCGGGCCGCGCGCGTCCTGGAGACCGAGCAGCGGCTGGTCCAGGAGCTGCGCGAGCTGGCCCGCTACCGCAGCGAGCTGATCGCCACGATCAGCCACGAGCTCAAGACGCCGCTGACCGCGATCCTCGGGCACGCCGAGCTCATCGCCGACCGCCACCCCGACATGAGCTCGATCGACGCAATCATCCGCAACGCCCAGCGGCTGGGCCTGCTGGTCTCCAACCTGCTCCACTACTCCCGCATCCAGGGCCGCCGCGAGACCGTACGGCGTGCGGTCGACCTCGCGGAGCTGTGCGAGGCCAGCGTCGACCTGCTCAGCATCCGCGCCAAGCAGGCCAACGTCAGCCTCGAGTTCACCACGCGCGAGCTCGGACCGGTCGTCGTCTTCGGCGACCCCGAGGAGCTCGCCCGGGTGATCGACAACATGGTCGACAACGCCGTGAAGTACACCCCCGAGGACGGCTCGGTGACCGTCGCGATGTCGGTGTCGGAGGACGAGGTGAGCGTCGAGGTCACCGACACCGGTATCGGCATCTCGCCTGCCGACCAGGCCCACGTGTTCTCGGCGTTCCACCGCTCCACCAACCCCAACGCGCTGTCGATCCCGGGCACCGGGCTGGGACTGCCGATCGCGCAACGCATCGCGGAGTCGCACGGCGGCACGCTGGAGCTCACCTCCGAGCTCGGTCAGGGGAGCACGTTCCGGTTCACCCTGCCGCTGCGGACGGCGCGAGAGCCGCTCGACTGACCGAGGGCGGCACGCCGACCTCGAGGTGCACGACCCGGTCCATGGCCTGCAGCCCGACGGTGCCGTGGGTGATCCACACGATCGACCGGCCGGCGCGTGCCGCCGCGTCGAGCATCTCGACAGCCACCTCGCGCGCGGTGGGGCCGTCGAGGTGTGCGGTCGGCTCGTCGAGCACCAGGACCTGCGGGTCGGCCAGCAGTGCGCGGGCGAGGGCGAGGCGGGCCCGCTCGCCGCCGGACACGTCGCGTGCGCCGGTGCCGACATGGGTGTGCAGACCGTCGGGCAACGCGTCCACCCAGTCGCCCAGGCGCGCCCGGTCGAGCGCGGCGCGGACCTCGGTGTCGCCGGCGCCCGGCCTGGCCAGCCGGACGTTCTCGGCCACCGTCGAGGCGAAGACGTGCGGGTCGTCGTCGACGAGCCCGACCACACCGCGTACGTCGTGGAGGGCGAGGTCGCGCAGGTCGGTGCCATCGAGGCGGACGTCGCCCGCGACGGGGTCCACGAACCGCACCAGCGTGGCCGCGACCGTCGACTTGCCGGTGCCCGACGCGCCGGTGATGCCGACGTGCTCGCCGGGGCGCACGGTCAGGTCGTCGAGCGCGAGGACCGGGCGGTCCGCCCACCCGAGCGAGCCCCGGACGGTGAGGCCGTGGCCGTCGGGGAGGGGGAGCGGGTCGGCGGGGTCGGTGACGGCCGACTCGACCGTCGCCAGCCGGTCCAGCCGCTGCCGGGCGGCGCGCGAGCGCACGGAGAGAGCCCCGGCGTCGGACAGCCCGGTGGTCACGTCGGCGAGCGCCAGCGGGACGAGCAGCAGCAGGGCGAGCACGGCGGGGGAGACCGCGCCGGCGGGGACGACCGCCGCGACCGCCACGACGCCGAGGCCGGCCGCGGCGCTGGTCAGGGCGTTGCCGGCCGCGACCGCCCGGGCCGAGCGACGTACGGCCCGGGCGAGGCCGGTCGACTCCGCCCGCACCGCGTCCAGGGCGACGTCGGTCGCGCCCCACTGCTCGAGCTCGCGCAGGCCGTGGGCGACCTCCTCGACGCGGGTGCCGAGGGCGGCCCGGCGGCTCACCACGTCCACCTCCGCGCGCGCCGCCCCCGCCCGGCCGAGCAGGAACGCCACGGCTCCCGTCGCGGCGACCGCGAGCACGACGGCCCCGGCCGCGGGCTGCACGAGTGCGGTGAGGGCGGCGGCACCGCCGCCCACCAGCACCGCGGTCACGGCGGGCTGGCGGACCCGGAGCCGCTCGTCGAGCAGCGCGTCGACGTCGTCGACGACGCGGGTCAGCAGGTCGCCACGACGCGGACCGAGGCGCCCGGGCACGAGCGGCACCAGGTCCGCGAAGACCCGTGCGCGCCGCTCGGCCAGCTCGCGGAGCACGACGTCGTGGCTCAGGACGCGCTCGGCGTGCCGGAGGACGGGGCGGGCCAGGCCGAAGAGGCGGACCCCGACGATCGCGACCATCAGGTAGAGGACCGGCGGGTGCTCGCTGGCGCGGGTGATCAGCCAGCCCGCGGTCGCGGTCAGGGCGACGCCGGACGCGGTGGACAGCGCACCGAGGACGGTGGCGGTCCGCAGGCCCCAGCGTGGGGGAGCCTCGTCGCCTCCGGCGTCGGCGGTCGCCCGGACCGCGGGCGGTCGACCGGGCTCACGGTGGCGGCAGACGACATCGTTCGCGGGCCCGGCCGTGTCGGGTGCCGCCACCTTCGTGGCGGGGATGTCGTGTGCCGCCACCTTCGCGGCGGCGGCACCGACGGGCTCGAGCCGCACCACGCGGTCGGCGGCGGCGAGGACGGCCTCGCGGTGCGCCACGACGACCACCAGCCTGGTGCGGGCCACGTGGGCGACGGTGTCGAGCAGGACCTGCTCGGTCTCCTGGTCGAGGTGGGCGCTCGGCTCGTCGAGGAGCACGACGGGCCGGTCGGCGAGCACGACGCGGGCCAGCGCGACCCGGGCCCGCTGCCCCGCGGAGAGGCCGGCCCCGTCCTCGCCGAGCGGGGTGTCCAGGCCGTCGGGCAGCGCGCGGACCACCTCGTCGAGACCGACGCTGCGCAGTGCCGCCCACACCTCGTCGTCGGGTGCGCCGGGTCGGCCGAGGCGGACGTTGGCCGCGACCGTGTCGGCCAGGAGCCAGGGGCGTTGCGGGGCCCAGCCGACCTGGGCGCGCCACCACGCCGGGTCGACCGACGGCAGGGGAGTGCCGCCGACGAGCACCTCGCCGCCGACGGCGGGCAGCTCGCCGCGCAGGGTGGCGAGGAGGGTGGACTTGCCGCACCCCGAGGGCCCGGCGACCGCGACCACGCCGTGCGCGGGGAGGTCGAGGTCCAGCGGCGCGGCCAGCGGGGCGCCGTACCCGATCTCGAGCCCGCGGAGGGTGAGGTCGGCGGAGCCGGGTCGTGTGGCGCCCGGCAGCCCGGTGGACGCGCGCGCCAGGAGGGCGTCGGTCTCGGCCAGCGCCGCGGTGCCCTCGGCAGCGGCGTGGAACTCCGCTCCGACGCGGCGCAGCGGCCAGTACGCCTCGGGGGCGAGCAGCAGCACCGTGAGCGCGACGCGGAAGTCCACCCCGTCGGAGGCCAGCCGCAGGCCGACGGTGACCGCGACCAGGGCGACCGACAGGGTGGCCACGAGCTCGAGCACCGACGAGGAGGCGAAGGCCACCTTGAGCGTCTCGACCGTGGCGCGGCGGTAGCGGTCGGTGACCGACCTGATGGTGCCGACCTGCGCCTCGGCGCGACGGTGTGCGACCAGCGTCGGCAGTCCGCGGACCACGTCGAGGAAGTGGCCCGACAGCGCCTCCAGCTCACGCCACTGGCGCTGGGCGCGGTCGCGGGTGGTGAGCCCGACGAGGATCGCGAACACCGGCACGAGGGGGAGCGTGAGCGCCACGACAAGGCCGGAGAGCGGGTCGAGCCACGTGATCGCGGCGAGGGTCACGACCGGCAGGACGGCGGCGGGCACGAGGGCCGGGAGGTAGCGCGTGACGTAGGGCTCGACCCCCGCCACGCCGCGCGTGGCCAGCACCGACAGCCGCGCCGGCGCCACGTCGTCGACGCGCCGGGCGGCGTCGAGCAGCCGGTCGCGCAGCGCCCCCGAGACGTCGCCCGCGGCGCGGACCGCGGCGCGCTGCCCGACGTACGCCGCTGCGGTCCGCAGCAGGACCATCCCGGCCAGCCACCACCCCGCCTGCGACCAGTCGTCCCCGCTCACGGCCGCGACGACGAGCGCACCGAGCGCGAACGCCTGGGCGACGGTCGCGAGGCCGCCCACCACGCCGGCGGTGACGACCGCGGCCAGTGCGCGACGCGCCGGACGGAGGTGGGTCAGGACCGCGGGGTCGAGGGGCTTCACCGCGCGGCGTCCGCGAGCTCCGGGGTGGGGATGTGGTGGACCGAGATCCGCTTGCGGAAGATCCAGTAGGTCCACGCCTGGTAGCCCAGCACGATCGGCGTGAAGATGACCGCCACCCACGTCATCACCTTCAGCGTGTACGCCGTCGCCGCCGCGTTGGTGGTGGTGAGGGAGTACGCCGCGTCGGTGGTCGACGGCATCACGTCGGGGAAGAGCGCCAGGAACAGGCCGACGACGGCGAGCGCGATCGTGACGAAGGTGCCGGTGAAGGCCCAGCCCTCGCGTCCGGCACGGGCGGCGACGAGGCCGCCGACCAGGCCGAGTGCGGCCACCACGAACACGACGGCGCTGCCGGTCGTGCCGGTCTTGGCCTGGGTCCAGAAGAGGAAGACCACCGCCAGGACCGCCGCGACGGCGCCGATGCGCACGGCGAGGTCACGGGCCCGGTGGCGGATGTCGCCGTCGGTCTTGAGCGCCACGAACATCGCACCGTGCGTGGCGAACAGGGTCAGCGTCACCAGTCCGCCGAGCAGGCCGAAGGGGTTGAGCAGGGTGAAGAGGTTCCCGGTGAACTCCTTGTCGGCGTCGATCGGCACACCGGCGACGATGTTGGCGAACGCCACGCCCCACAGCAGCGCGGGCACGAACGAGCCGACGATGATCGCGAGGTCCCACTGCCGCTTCCACTGCGCCTCCTCGCGCTTGTGGCGGTACTCGAAGGCCAGCCCGCGGACGATCAGCCCGACCAGGATCAGCAGGAGGGGGAGGTAGAAGCCGCTGAAGAGGGTGGCGTACCACTCCGGGAAGGCCGCGAAGGTGGCGCCGCCCGCCACGAGGACCCACACCTCGTTGCCGTCCCACACCGGGCCGATGGTGTTGATCATGACCCGGCGCTCGGTGTCGTCCCGGGCCAGGACGGGCAGCAGCATGCCGACGCCGAAGTCGAAGCCCTCGAGGCAGAAGTAGCCGACCCACAGCACGGCGATGAGGGAGAACCAGACGGTGGTCAGTTCCATGGTGAGGAGTCCTTGTCGTGGTGACGTGTCGTGACGTGGTCGGTGGTCAGTAGGCGAAGGTGAGCGGCCGGTCGTCCTCGGCGCCCCCGACGGGGACGTCCGGCGGCTCGACGAAGGGGTCGGCACCGCCCTTGATGTACTTCGCCAGCAGCCCCACCTCGACCACGGCGAGCACCGCGTAGAGCACGGTCAGCACGACCAGCGAGGTCGCGGCCTCGAAGGTGCTGACGCCGGGGGAGACCCCGGACTCGGTGGTCATCAGCCCGAAGACGACCCAGGGCTGGCGTCCCATCTCGGTGAAGATCCAGCCCCACGAGCTGGCCAGCACCACCGCGATCGGCAGCGAGAGCCCGAGCGTGCCGAGCCACCGGACCCCCGGCGTACGTCCCTTGCGGGTCAGCCACAGGATCAGCGCGGCACCGCCGGCGGCGAAGAAGCCGAGGCCCATCATGAAGCGGAACGACCAGTAGGTGACCGGGATGATCGGCACGTAGTCGCCGTCGCGCTGGGCCGGGTCGGCGCTGTCCAGCGTGCCGTAGGTCTCGGCGTACTCCTCCTTGAGCGGGTTGATGCCCTGCACCTCGCCGTCGAAGGACCCGGTGCCGAGGAAGGACAGCAGGCACGGCACGGTGACCGCGAACTTCTCCTCCTTGCCGTCCGGTGTGCCGATGGTGAGGATCGAGAACGGCGCGCAGCCGTCGCTGGTCTCGTAGAGGCCCTCGGCGGCGGCCATCTTCATCGGCTGCACCTCGGTCATCACCTTGCCCTGGAGGTCGCCGGTGACCACGACGCCGAGGCCCGCGATGAGCGTGACGATCCCGCCGATGCGGATCGCGCGGTGGTAGAGCGGACGGTCGACCTCGTGCCGCTTCTTCATGTAGAGGTACGCCGCGACGCCGAGCACGAAGGCGCCCGCGGTCATGTACGCCGCGAAGACCACGTGGGGGAAGGTCACCACCTGGACCTTGTTGAACATCACCGCCCAGAAGTCGGTCAGCTCGGCGCGGCCCGACTCGGGGTTGAAGCGGTACCCGACCGGGTGCTGCATCCAGGAGTTGGCCGCAAGGATGAACCACGACGAGGCGAGCGTGCCGAGGTGGACCAGCCACATGCAGCCGGCGTGCAGGCCCCGGGGGAGCTTGTCCCAGCCGAAGATCCAGAGGCCGAGGAAGGTCGACTCGAGGAAGAACGCGAGCAGGCCCTCCACCGCCAGGGGAGCGCCGAAGACGTCGCCGACGAAGCGGGAGTAGTCCGACCAGTTCATGCCGAACTGGAACTCCTGCACGATGCCGGTCACCACGCCGATCGCGAAGTTGATGAGGAAGAGCTTGCCGAAGAACTTCGTCAGCCGGAGGTAGTCCTCCTTGCCGGTGCGGACCCAGGCGGTCTCGAGCCCGGCGATCACGGCCGTGAGCCCGATCGTCAGCGGCACGAACAGGAAGTGGTACACGGTGATGATCCCGAACTGCCAGCGGGCGATGTCGAGCACGTCCATGGGCACCCCTTCGGCGCAGAATTACTACAGATTGTAGTAGATACTACGCCGTGTCGTACTTTCCTCGGCAGGGCCCCTAGACTCTCGTGGCATGAGTCCAAGGTCCCGTCTGGGTGAGCTGGAGCAAGCGGTCCTCGACGTGCTGTGGCAACGCGGCTCGGCCAGCGGTCGTGAGGTCCACGAGGCGCTCGCCGGCCGCGGGCTCGCCTACACGACGGTGATGACCGTGCTGGACCGGCTGGCCCGCAAGGACGTCGTGGAGCGCGAGCGCGAGGGCCGCGCCTTCCGGTACGCCCCGCGTCGCACGCGTGCGGCGATGACCGCCGACCTGATGCGCGAGGCGCTCGACGAGACCGGGGCCGACCGCGACCAGGCGCTCGTGTCGTTCGTGGGGGAGGCCAGCGAGGCCGACCTCGCCGCCCTCCGGCGCGCCCTGGCCGACCTCTCCTGACCGGCCTCCTGATCGACCTCCCGATCGACCTGCCGATCGACCTCCCGACCGACGCCGTGCCCACCCCTGTCGTGCTGGGGGTGCTCGCCGTGCTGCTCGCGGGCCCGGCGCCCTGGGCGCTGTCGCGGTGGCACCGGCTGCGCCTCACGCCGGCGGCGGCGATGCTGCTGTGGCAGGGCATCGCGTTGGCCGCGGTGCTCGCGGCGCTCGGTGCCGGGCTCTCCCTGGCCACGGACCGGCTGTGGCAGCCTCCCGTGGCCGGCCACGACGTGGCCGTCGCGGCCCTCGCCGGCGCTGTCACTGCCGTGGTCGCGGCCCGGCTGCTGCGCAGCGGCCACCTGACGGGGACCGAGCTGCGGCGGATGCGGCGCGTGCACCGCGAGCGGGTGGACCTCGTCGCCAGCGTGGACGAGGGGGTCTCGGTGCTCGAGCACGACGTGCCGGTGGCCTACTGCGTCCCCGGCATGACCGGCTCGCGCATCGTGGTCTCGCGGTCCACCCTGACCAGGCTCGCGCCCCCGGAGCTGGCGGCGGTCCTCGAGCACGAGCGCTCCCACCTCCGCGCGCGCCACGACCTGGTGCTGGAAGCGTTCGCGGTGCTCCACCGGGCCTTCCCGCGCTGGGTCGCCAGCGGGGCCGCCCGCGAGGAGGTCGAGGTGCTGGTGGAGGTGCTGGCCGACCGCGCCGCCGTACGCCGCGTCGACCGGCGCGCGCTGCTCACGGCACTGCTCGCACTGGCGGGCTCGTCCGCGCCCCGGGGTGCGCTGGGCTCGGCAGGCTCGCTCGCCGCCCGCGTCGAGGTGCTGCGCGACGAGGGGGCACACCCGCTGCAGGCGGGCGTCGCGGTGACCCTCGCCGTCGCGGTGCTGTCGCTGCCCACGGTGCTCGTCGTGCTGCCCTGGCTCACCGGGCTGCGCTGAGCGCGCTGCCTGGACCGCACCCCGGGCACGGGAAGGGCCCCGGCGGATCGCTCCGCCGGGGCCCTCCCCGTGTGTCGCTCAGCCGGTGATCAGCGCACCACGCGGAAGCGGATCCGCTGCTTGCTGCGGTCCACGGTGTCCGAGCCCTTGTACTTGGCCAGGACGACGTGCTTGCCGATCTTGTAGTCCCGCTTGATCTTGAACACGGCCTTGCCGTTCTTGATCTTGGCCTTGCCCATGCGCTTGCCGTCGATCCGGAGGACGACCTTGCCCCTGGGCTCGGCGCCGTCGGCGCGGACCTTGACCACGACCTTGAAGTTCTCCCCGAAGGAAGGCTTCTTCGGCTTGACCTTGACGACGGTCTTGGACTCCGCCTTGCCGGGCTCCGTCGGGGGAGCGGCCTTCACGGTCGCCACGACGGTGTCCGAAGAGGGCTGGAAACCGCCGTTGCCGGAGTACTTCACCTTCAGGACGTGGGTCCCGACCGGCAGGTCGGCCGGCAACGTGACGGAGGTCTTGCCGTCCGTCAAGGTGCCGGAGCCGAGCTTGGTGCCGTCGGCCTTGAGCACGTCGACCGAACCGGTCGGCGTGCCGCCGCCGGCCGCGGTCACGGTGACGTCGACCTTCGACGCCGTGCCGTAGACCGAGGGCTCCGGGACGTGCGCGGAGGTCGTCGTGGTGCCGTTGACCTCGCAGTCGACGAGCTGGACGTTGTCGACCGACCAGCCGAGGACGCCGCCACAGCCGTCGCGGCCGATGTCGAAGCGCAGCTGGAAGGTACTGCCGGTCTTCACGCCGAGAGCCGCGAGGTCGACCACGGAGGTGCCCCAGCCGGACTCGAGCGTGCCACCGTCGGTGCCGGTGAAGCCCTCCTCGCCCTCGAGCGGGTTGGTGCTGCCCTCCCCGGTGGTGGCCAGCACCGTCGGTGCGTTGTAGAGGTACGCCGACGCCGGGACAGTGGTGAAGTCACCGCCGTTGACGCTCACCTTCAGGTTGCCGCCGTCGTAGCCGAGCTCGGTCGAGACCGAGTGGTCGAACGTCAGCTTCGGTGTGTTCACCTTGCCGACCGCGATCACCGGGCTGGCGATGGAGTCACGGCTGGAGAAGTCCCCGGCACCGTTGGTGCACTGGCCTTGGTCGGGCGCGGGCCCGAAGGCGACCTTGCCCGGGTGACCGTCGGCCGTCGCGGACTCCCACGGTGCGTTGAACCCACCGGTGAAGGCCACCTCGTTGCTGGGCGTCCAGCCCTCGAGGCCGTCCTCGAAGTCCTCGCTCCAGCTGACCTCGGTGGTGAAGCCCTCGCCGCACAGCGACGGAGCCTTCGGGTCGAGCATCGGCTGGAACTCGCACTGCACGGGCTCCGTGCGGAGCTCGGTCGCCGCGATCACCTTCGCGAGGTCGGCGCAGTCGGCCGCGGTGATCGGGGTCGCGGGCTCGACCTCGCCGTCGCCCAGCGTGACCTTGTTGATCGGCTGGCCGGTCAGGTCGACGCACGAGGCCTCGAGGCCGTCGGCCAGGTCGGCGAAGTCCGACGTCGGCGTCAGGTAGGCGGACTGGGCGCGCCACCAGATGTTGGAGGCCTTGTCCAGGCCCATGCCGTCCATGGTCTGGCCGTTGTAGGCGCCGCCGTCGACCGCCAGCGCGTAGGCGTGGTTGGGCACGCCGGAGTTGCTGTGCACGCCGCCACCGTCGTCGGTGCTGCAGCGGTACTCGGCGTCCGAGACCTTGCCCGGGTCGCCGTAGCAGGTGGGCGTCCACATGTCGCGGATCGCGCCACCGAAGGCCGAGGACTTCTCGCTCAGCACCCAGCGGGCGTTGTCGTCCTTGGCCGCCGCGTCGATGTCCTTGACGGTCATGGTGACCTCGCCGACGGACTTGATGCGTCCGGCGGCCTCGGCGTCGACCATCAGGCCGTAGATCGGGAAGTCGCCGCCCGCGGCAGCCGGGGCGCCGTTGGTGACGTTGCCGA
>CAZDAO010000054.1:11508-13656 GCA_964503015.1 uncultured Nocardioides sp.
ACGGCCCACTCGCACTCGCCGGCGACGCTGGCGGGAGCGGTGATGGTCGCGCCGATCTCGCCGCGGGTGTAGCGCGAGCAGAGGCCGGCGGTGCGCTCGACGCTGAGGTCGCCCTCACCCTCGTCCTCACGGTTGTTGAGGATGTCGATGGTCTCGCCGAACACGTCGGACATCGACTCGTTGAGTGCACCGGACTGCCACTGGTAGATCAGGCCCGAGGTGTACTCGGTGTAGGCGTGGCTCCACTCGTGGCCGACGGTGTCGTCGTCGTAGACGCCCGGGCAGAAGCTGGTGTACTGACCGTTCCACGAGGCGTTGGGGCACCGGTCGGCGCGGTTGTGCACCAGGATCATGGTGCCGCCCTCGCCGTCGAAGGAGTCGCGGCCGAACATGTTGGCGTAGAGGTTGTAGGTCTCGCGCGAGGTCTCCAGCAGGTTCAGCTGGTCCTGGTCGAGGCTGCCCGGGAGCGGGTCGCCCTCGTCCCACAGGTTGGTGAACGTGTCGTCGCTGGTGTCGTCCGGCGTGCCACCGTCGTCGCTCACGGTGTAGAGGCTGCGGTCGAGCGCGTCGTGGATCTTGGAGTAGCGGTTGACCGGCTTGAGGCTGGTGCTGTCGAGCAGCAGCACGTCGTTGATGGTGCCGCTCTTCTCGGTCACGTTGGACACGTTGACCTGCCAGGCCAGGACGGCCTCGCCGGTCTCACCCTTGACCGAGCCCTTGCGGTAGACCACGAGGTCCGCGCTGTCGGCGCGCAGGCCCGCGGTGTCGGCAGCCTTGTCGGCGCTGCCCTTCGGCGGGTTGGCCCGGACGATGCCGAGGGCCACCTTCTTGGCGTCGGCGCCGCTGCGGGCGGGGGTGGTGCTGAGCTCCAGGCCCGGCGCGGCGTAGCCGCTGACCGAGGTCAGGTCGCCCTGCTTGTCGAGGTTGGCCTTGAGGGCCGACCCGAAGACCGGGACGCCGTCGTAGACCTGCGTGTAGGTGATCGTCCAGCCGAGCTTGCCCGACTCGACGCGGGCCTGCTTGAGCTCCTCGCTGCGCGCGCCGAGGACGGCGGCGTACTTGTCGAGGTAGGCGTCGGCCTTGGCGACCGCGGACGCGGCGTCGGTCGCGGACCGGGCCGGGAGCAGGTCGCCGTTGGTGCGGACGAAGCCGGCCTTGCCGGTGGCGCCCTCCTTGCTGATGGCGACCGAGCCATCGGCCTGGTCGCGAAGCTGCGAGAGCAGCGACTCTGCGGCAGTGGGCGCCGCAGTTGCTTGTGCCACGAGCAGGGGAGAGGCCGCCAAGCCTGCCCCCACGACCGCCAGCGCAAGCCCCCTGTTGAGGACCTTCACGTGGAATCCCTTCGATTCGACGTCACCCGAGTCTGGTCGTCCGGGTGATCGGGGTCACCTTATGGACATGTTGCGGGCTGGTGGAAGATCCAGCGCAGGGCTTTTCGTGATGGCGACGGATCCGGCCCCAGTTCGCCCTCCGGAGGGGTGGGGTCGCGTCCGGTCACCGGTCACGACACGCACGCCTGTGATCCGTGTGGCTGGTGTGACTTGGCCGTAGGGTCGGAGCATGGCGACCCGTACGTCTTCCCCGCCGGGGTCGCGGAGCTCGAGCACGTCCTCCTCACGCAGCAGGAGCAAGGGTTCGAGCACCCGATCACGGAGTACCAGCAAGCGCCCCAGCCCCGCGAAGGGCCGGAGCCGGTCCAGCGCGTCCGCGCGCCGTCCGGCACCTCGTGCCGTGCGCAACGGGCCCGGCCCGGTGGCGCGGGGCTTCGGGGCGCTCGGTCGTGGTGTCGCCGCGGTCTGGCTCGGCATCGCCCACGCGGTGGGCGCAGTCGCCCGCTCGATCGGGCAGTCCGCCCGCGACCTCGACCCCGAGCACCGTCGCGACGGTGTCGGCCTCTTCCTCTTCGGCCTCGCCACCGTCGTGGCCGCCGCCGTGTGGTGGCAGCTGCCCGGGGGAGTGATGGACTTCGCCCGCTCGGTGACGGCCGGCGCCGTCGGCAAGGTCGGCTGGTTCGTCCCGCTGTTCCTCGTCTACGCCGGCTGGCGGACGCTGCGCGACCCCGAGCGCAACGGGCCCGCCGGGCGCCAGGTGATCGGCTGGTCGCACAGCGCCCTGGCCATCTGCTCGAACGGCCCAAGCATCGGGATC
>CAZDAO010000055.1:0-2871 GCA_964503015.1 uncultured Nocardioides sp.
CTGCGGAAGACCGCGTCCTCGGCGATGAGCGCGGACAGGCCGGCCGGGTCGCGGCTCTCGACGACCGCGTGCCAGCGGGCGAGGGCGTCGGCTGAGGTGGTGGTGTCCATGGCCGCATCGTGCCACTGGCTGTGCGCCCGACGCCGGGATGGTCCAGTGGCGAGCTGTCGTGGATGTGACGTCCTGGCAGCTTTCGGTCACTGGACCACCCCGGCCGGACAGCAGCTCGTCACTGGACCACCCGCCGGACGGCGCCGCGGACGTCACTCCGCGAAGCCGGGCAGCGACTCCTCGAGGATCTCGCGGAAGGGCACGCTGGCGCCGAGCTGGCTCAGCAGGCCGATGGCACCGATCCAGGTGCGGTGGATCAGCAGGTACGACGTCGGCAGGTTGAGCTTCATCGCCAGGGTGAAGGCCTCCGAGCGAGGATCGTTGACCCGTTCGAACTGCTCGCGCATCCAGTCACGGGTGAAGGTGAAGCGCTCCACGGCGGCCGGCTCGACGAACGGCGCGAGATACTCCATGACCTGGTGGGGGTCGACCTCGATCCGTTCCTTGATGAAGCCCTCCGCGCGCAGGCCGGCGACCAGCGACTCCTCGTCGTTGTCCAGCGCGATCCGCATCAGCCGGCCGGTCGCCGGTGGCATGCCGCCGTCCTCGAGGCGGGCCACGGCTCCGAAGTCGAGGACCCCGAGCCGGCCCGGGCCGCCGTCGGCGGCGGGCAGCACGCGGAAGTTGCCGGGGTGCGGGTCGGCGTGCAGCATGCCGATCCGCTTGGGCCCCTCGAAGAGGAACCGCACGAAGATCTCGCCGTAGTGGTCGCGCTCCTCCTGCGTCCCCTCCCGGATCACGTGCGCCAGCGAGTGGGCGGACTCCAGCCACTCCGTCACGAGCACCTGCTCGCCGACCGCGACCACGGCCGGCACCACGATGTGGGGGTGGTCGGCGAACGCCTCGGCGTACGCCGCCTGCGCCTCGGCCTCGAGGTGGTAGTCGAGCTCGTCGGCCGCACGCGCCTGGAGCTCGGCGACGAGGGGCTTGATGTCGAGCCCGGGGAAGACCGGCGCCACCCCGCGCGCGAGGCGGGAGATCTGGCGCAGGTCGGACATCAGCGCCTCGCCGGCGCCCGGGTACTGCACCTTGACCGCGACCTCGCGCTCGGACGGTTCGGCGGAGGCGTGGTCGACCCAGCGACCCCGGTGGACCTGGCCGATGGAGGCGGCGGCCGTCGGGGCGCCGTCGAGCCACACCAGCCGCTCCTGCCAGTCGGCGCCGAGGTGGGTCGTCAGCTGCTCGCGCACCGTCGAGGTGGGCATCGGGGGAGCGGAGTCCTGCAGCGCCGTCAGGTGCTCGCGGTAGGGGGCGGCCACCTCCTCGGGCAGCGCCGCCTCCAGCACGCTGAGCGCCTGGCCGAACTTCATCGCCCCGCCCTTGAGCTCGCCGAGGGTGCGGAACAGCTGCTCGGCGGTGCGCTGCTGGACCTCGGTGAGCACGGCCTCGGCGGGCTTGCCGCCGAGCCGCTTGCCCAGCCCCACCGCCTGCCGTCCGGCGTACCCGAGAGGGAGGGCCGCGAGCCGTGCCGTGCGGGCTGCGGCCTTGCGGGGGAGCTCGGTCATGGGCCCATTGTCCCCAACGGGGCAATCGGGTGGGCGCACCCCGCGTGACCTGTCGCACGTTTCTTCGTTGGGACAGGCAACACACCCCCACCCTCGGAGGATCCACGGTGCGCCTCACACCTCGCCTGACGCCCCGCCTGACGCCCGCGCTCGCCGCCGCAGCGACCGTCCTCGTCGCCACGGCGACCCTCACCACCGGAGGCGGCGCCTCCGCGGCCGGCCAGCCCGCCGCCGAGCGTGCGAACGTGTCCGACTTCCTCGCCGGACAGCTCGACTCGCTCACCGGCCGCACCACCGTGATGGTCCACGGCACCTCGCTGACCGCGGCCCGCGAGGCGGTGGCCGCGACCGGGATGGCCGAGGTCGGAGAGTTCCGCAAGGTGGGGGTGGTCATCGCGAACGCCTCGAGGAGCCAGATCGGCGCGGTCCGCAGCCAGCCGGGCGTGACGTACGTCGAGGGCGGCGCGCAGCCGATCGACTTCTTCAGCCAGGACCTTGCCGAGACCTCCAACACCGCGACCCGCGGCGCCGAGGCCGCCGCCACGCTGACCGGTGCCGACGGCAACCCGCTCACCGGCAGGGGCGTCAGCGTCGCGGTCATCGACTCCGGTGTCGACCCGACCCACCCCTACTTCGAGGAGGCCGACGGCTCGTCCGCCGTGGTCGCCAACCTCAAGGCGCTCTGCGAGCCGCTGACCGAGACCTGCTCGGTCCAGAGGCTGCCGAGCAGCGTCGACACCGACACCCTCTCCGTCGGCGGGCACGGCACCCACGTCAACGGCATCGTGGCGGGACGTCCGACCACGCTGAGCGACGGCGGGAAGGTCCAGGGCGCGGCGCCCGGCGCCAAGCTGGTCTCGATCTCGACCGGTGCCGGCATCGTCATCCTCGGTGCCGACTCGGCGCTCAACTGGGTGCTGGAGAACCATGCCGCCCCGTGCGGCGCGGGAGTCCCGGCGTCCACGTGCCCGCCGATCAAGGTCACCAACAACTCCTACGGCCCCTCGGGCGGCGGCGAGTTCGACCCCGAGTCGGCGACGGTGAAGCTCCAGCGTGCGCTCGCCGCCGAGGGAGTGGTCACCGTCTGGGCCGCCGGCAACGACGGCGGGGACGGCACGCAGAGCCTGACCAACCCGCCCGGCCAGGACCCGACCGGGGGGATCCTGTCGGTGGCGTCGTACTTCGACCAGGACACCGGCACCCGCGACGGCACCGTGTCCGACTTCAGCTCGCGCGGCCTCGCCTCCGACGCCTC
>CAZDAO010000055.1:2881-13448 GCA_964503015.1 uncultured Nocardioides sp.
TTACTGTGAATGTAAGTGGCCATTTTAGGGTGCCATACGCCTCGACGTGGCCCGACATCTCCGCACCGGGCGAGAACATCACCTCGGCCTGCCGGCCCTACCTCGTCATCTGCGCCACCGGCCTCGACTTCCGCAACGGTCCGGGCGCGCTGGACATCGGCACCTTCAACACCATCAGCGGCACCTCGATGGCCGCCCCGCACGTCGCAGGCATCGCCGCGCAGCTGTTCCAGGCCGACCCGACCGCCACCCCGGCCGAGGTCGAGCAGGCGCTGAAGGTCTCCGCACACAAGTTCACCGACGGCGCGGCCTACCAGCCCGGCCCGTCCGGCACCACGTCGTACGACAAGGGCTACGGCCTCGTCGACGTGGTCGCCGCCGTCGCGGCGCTGCAGTAGGCGCCGGCACAGACCCTCTCCAGGGGGAACACCGTGCGCACAGGGGCGCGGTGAGGAGGGCGGACGGGAACCAGGGACTCCCGTCCGCCCTCACCTTTTCCGGCACACGCCACTTCCGGAGCCACATCGTCCGCAACCTCTGCCACGCTGGCCCCGTGGAGTTGGAGTTCAGCGGCGAGCTGGTCGAGTGGCGGGGGCCCGCGCCCTTCCACTTCGTGCCGCTCCCGCCCGACGAGGCCGACCTCGTCGACGAGGTGAAGGCCGACGTCGTCTACTGGGGCGTCGTGCCGGTGCGGGCGTGGATCGGCGACACCGAGTTCACCACCTCGATGTTCCCGCGCGAGGACACGTGGTTCCTCCCGGTCAAGGACGCCGTGCGCCGGGCCGAGCAGGTCGAGCTGGGCGAGGTGGTGGAGGTCCGGCTGCGCGTCGGCCGCGACTGACGACCGGCCACCTTCAAGGTTTCCTCAATCGCCCTCGCGGCCCATCGGCGCCGTGGGACGGTCTGGTCGTCAGTGACGGGGTACGACGGATCGGGTTGACGCACAGGTGGACACGCACGCACCGCTGGTCTCGACCGCGGCCACCCGCCGGACGGTGATCGCGGCCGGCGCCGCCACTGTCGCGACGGTCGCCGCGCCGGACGTCGCCGAGGCCGCGGTGCCGACGCGATCGCGCTTTGAGCGGCTGGTCGGGGAGACGTTCGAGGCGACCCTCGACGGTCGCCGCCTCCGGCTGCGCCTCGACGACGTGCTGGACGCGGCCTACCGTCCCCCGCGGCTGCGCGGCGCCCGGCTGGCCAGGTGGCGCCAGGAGTCCTACGTCCTGGTGTTCAGCACCCGCGCCACCCTCGCGCAGGGCACGTGGAGCCTGCGGTCCCGGCGCTCGGGACGGTTCCGGTTGTTCCTGGTCCCCGGTGCCGACAGGGGCCGGCGCACCACCGTGACCGCGACGTTCAACGGATGGAGGGGCCGATGAGCCAGTCGTACGTCGGCGAGGTGCGGATGTTCGCGGGCAACTTCGCCCCCGCGGGGTGGCTGTTCTGCGAGGGTCAGCTGCTGCCGATCTCGCAGTACAGCACCCTGTACTCCCTGCTCGGCACCACCTATGGCGGGGACGGCCAGTCCACCTTCGCCCTGCCGGACATACGCGGTCGCGTCCCGCTGCACGCGGGGACCGAGTCCTGGACCAGCTACACCCTCGGGCAGTCCGGAGGCGTCGAGTCGGTGACGCTGACCAACCCCCAGGTGCCGGTCCACACGCACGGGCTCCCCGTGTCGTCGGCCACCGCGAGCAGCCGCGCTGCCGTGGGCGGCGTCCCGGCGAGCGCGCCTGGGGAGCCGCTGTGGTCCACCGCCGTCGTCAGCGAGGCGATGTCGCCCACGACCTTCGCCGGCGGCTCGCAGCCCCACGACAACATGCAGCCCTACCTGGGCATCCACTTCATCATCTCGCTGTACGGCGTCTTCCCGCCGCGCGACTGAACCCGGAGACCTCCCGTGGCCGACACCCCCTTCGTGGCGGAGATCAACCTTTTCCCCTACAACTTCTGTCCCACCGGCTGGGCCTGGTGCAACGGCCAGCTGATCCCGATCCAGCAGAACACCGCCCTGTTCGCGTTGCTCGGCACCACCTACGGCGGCAACGGCACGTCGAACTTCGCGCTGCCGAACCTCAACGGCCGGGTCGCGATGCACCCCGGGCAGGGGCCCGGGCTCTCGGCCCACCACCTCGGCGAGACGGGTGGCTCGGAGACGGTCACCCTGCTCGAGTCGGAGATCCCCATGCACACGCACGTGCTGCAGTCCTCGACGGAGGCGTCGACGAGCGCCAACCCCGTCGCGGCGATGCCCGGGACCGCGGAGGCGCCGATCTACCACTCGTCCTCGAGCGCGACGGCGCCGCTCCAGCCGGCCGGGGGCGGGCAGCCGCACAACAACATGCAGCCCTACCTGACCCTCTACTACGCGATCGCCCTGCAGGGCATCTTCCCGCCCCGCCCCTGAGAGGCCGACATGTACGACGAACCGCACCTCGGCGAGATCCAGTGGATCGCGTTCGACTACGCCCCCAGGGGCTGGGCGTTCTGCAACGGCCAGCTCCTGCCCATCAACCAGAACCAGGCCCTCTTCTCGCTGCTCGGCACCTACTACGGCGGTGACGGCCGGGTGAACTTCGCGCTGCCCGACCTCCGCGGGCGCGTCATCGTCGGTGCGAACGGCTCCTGGCCCGGGCAGCGCGGCGGTGAGCAGGCCCACACCATCACCCACAACGAGATGCCGCCCCACACGCACCGGTACTCCGTCTCCGACCACCGCGGCACGACGGCCGACCCCGGGGGTGCCGCGGGTGCGTTCCCCGCGAGCGGCGAGACGGCCTACACCGCGCCGGGCGCCGCCAACGGGGTCTTCCACCCTGCTGCCGTCGCGAACGCGGGGGGCAGCCAGCCGCACACCAACATGCAGCCCTACCTGACCCTCAACGCCGTCATCGCGCTCGTGGGCATCTTCCCGAGCCATTCCTGACCCGAAGGACTTCCGTGCCTCTTCGCCCCCGCCTCGCCGGTGCCACCGTCCTGGCCCTGGCCGTGACCCTGCCGACCGTCCTGCCCGGGACGGCGCAGGCGGGCACCACCGGGCCGGGGGAGACCGTCATCTCCTCCGGGACGACCGCCGCCGGCGTGGGGGAGTCCAGCGTCGCCGCGCTGCCCGACGGCCGCTTCCTCACCGTGTGGGAGGGCGCGCGCCAGGTGACCAGCGGATCGGCGCAGGGGCTCAAGCGGGAGATCTTCGGCCGGCTCAGCGACGCCGCCGGTGCGCCACTCGGCGCGCCGGTCCTGGTGGCCCGGATGGGCACCGCCACCGACGCCACCCAGGACGCTGCCGACCCGGCGGTCGCGACGCTCCCCGACGGCCGCGTGGCCCTCGTCTTCGCGGGCGACGTGCTCGCCGACACCTCCGGCGCGCCGACACCCGTCGAGCGCACCAGCTGGCAGGTCCACGCCGCCGTCCTCGACCCCGCGGCCCTCGGATCCGCGACCCCGGTGGCCCTCACCGACGTCGCGCCGACCGATCCGTCGTACGACCAGCAGCACCCGGACGTCGCGGTGGTGCAGGGGGCCCTGCGCGTGATCTGGGACGGAGACACCCCGGCCACCGGCGACGGCCAGCCCGCGGTGTGGACCACCCAGGTCCCCGCTGCGCTGACCGGCACGCCGACGATCACCCGGGTCAGCGACAACGGGCAGGTCGCCTCGCGCCCGCGCGTGGCCGCCCTCGGCGCGAGCAGCGCGGAGTCCGCGACCGTCTGGGAGGCCGTCGTGGGCACTGACGGCGGCGGCGCCGTACGACGCATCCGCGCGGCGCGCCTCAGCGGTACGACGGTCACGCCGGGGCCCGCCCTCGGGGCCGCGGTCCCGGGTGGGTCCGCGGTGGAGCAGGTGAGCCCGGACGTCGTCGGCGGCGGTGACTACCGCGTCGTCTGGTCGTCCAACAGCACCCCGACCGGCACCGGCGCCTACCGGATCTGGACGGCCGCGTTCGACGCGACCGAGACCATCGACGCCGGGTCCCCGGTCACGTCCGGGGCCCACGACACGTGGCCCTCGGTCGATCGCGACGCCGCCCAGGACCAGGTCGCGATCAGCTTCGCCCGACGCACCTCCACCGCCGGCACCGGCCACTACGAGGTGATGGCCGCCCGTATCGCGTCGACGCCGACCCTCGTCGAGCCGCTCGTGCAGGTGAGCACCGTCGACGCGAACATGTCCTTCGACAACGCCGAGTCGATGCGCCCCGCCACTGCCGTGGCCGACAGCGGTGCGGTCCTGCACGCGTGGTCGCGGGTCCGGTCGGACTCGGGGGCCGGCGTCGCCACGCGGCGCACAGCAGCGCTGGTCGACTTCTCCACGACCTTGACGGTCACCCCGGCGCGGCCCAGTCCGGCCCGAGCCGGCGTCAACCCGGCGGACGCCGTCACCGTGGCCATCGGCTACGGCACGACGGCCGCCTCCGGGGGCCGTGCGCCGAGCCGGCTGACCCTCGACCTCCCGGGCTTCACCGTCTCGTCGAGCACGATCACCGGGCCGGCCGTCGCCGCCGGCGGAGGGTGGGACGTCCCGGCGATGGCTCCCGGCGCGCGGGGCACGGTGACGCTCACCGGCACGATGGACGCCGCGGCCGAGGGAACGATCCGCAGCGCGAGCGCGTCGCTGGTGGTCGCGTCCGGCCTCGTCGTGGACGACCCCGCGACCAACAACACTGCGACCGGCTCGGTGACCATCGACCACCCGCCCGCGGTCACGGGAGCCACCCGTCTCGACGCCACGCCCAGCAACGGCGCCGTCCGGTGGCGCGTCGACCTCGACCAGCCAGTGACCGGTCTTGGCGCCGGCGACTTCACCCTGCTGGCCACCGGGCTCACCTCGCCCTCGATCACCGCCGTCACGTGCGCGTCGGACAGGTGCACCGTCACGGCCACGGCGACGGGCACGGGCCGCCTCACCCTCCGGGTGCCCGCCTCCGCCACGGCCACTGACGCGACGGGCAAGGCGCTCGCGACCGGCAACCTGCCGTTCGACGCGCCCGCCTACGACATCGACACCGTGGCGCCGACCGTCACGAACACCGCCCTCGGTCCGGACCCCAGCAACGCCGCGCTGCTGGAGTTCCGCCTCGACTTCTCCGAGCCGGTCGCCCAGCCGCAGGCCGCCCAGCTCGCCGTCACCGGTGGCACCCTCGCCTCGGTGGTCCGCACCGGCGGGGGCTCCGGCCCCGCCGACTCGTGGACCGTGCGCGTCTCTCCCGCCGGGGACGGTGTCGTCACCCTGACACCGAGCGCCGGTGCCGGCCGCGACGCAGCCGGCAACACCAGCCCGGCCGGCAGCGCCGCCTCGACGACCTCCGACGGCACGGCCCCGGTCCTCACCCTCACCGGACCGACGGCCCCCCAGCGGACGGCGTACGACGTCACCGTGGGCGCGAGCGAGACGGTCACCGGCCTCACCGCGGGCGACTTCGCGGTCACCGGCGGCGCCGTCACCCAGCTCACCGGCACGGGTCCGTGGACGTTGCGGGTCCAGCCCGACACGGAAGGGCCCGTCGTCCTGCGGCTGCCCGCCGGGTCGGTCGTCGACGCCGCCGGCAACCCCAACGCGGCCGTGTCGACCACGTCGACCTACGACGTCACTCGTCCCGGGGTGGTCGTGTCGTCGGCCGCGGGCGAGCGGACCGGCGACAACCCGATCGGCTTCACCCTCACCTTCACCGAGCCCGTCACCGGCCTCACGGCCGGCGACCTGGCTGTCAGTGGCGGCACCGCCACGATGTCGGGCTCCGGCACCACGCGGACCGTCCTGGTGACCCCCGGCGCCGAGGGGCCGGTGTCGGTGGCCGTCCCCGCCGGCGTCGCGGTCGACGAGGCGGGCAACGACAACACCGCCGGCACCGCCGTCACCCGCACCTACGACGTCACCGGCCCGACGCCGCAGCTCACCACGTCGGCGTCGTCGCCGACCAACGTCGCCTCGTTCCCGGTCACCGTGACCTGGCCCGAGGCGGTCGCCGGCTTCGCCGCAGGCGACGTGACGGTCACCAACGGCACGGTGTCCGACTTCGCCGGCGCCACCGACACGTGGACGTTCACCGTCACCCCGGCCGCCGACGGGGAGGTCCGCGTGTCGGTGCCCGCGGGCGCCGCGCAGGACCTGGGGGGCAACGCCTCGCTGGCAGCCACCCGGCTCGACGTCGTCGTCGACACAGCGGCGCCCGGCGTCGTGCTGTCCTCGGCGAGCGGCGACCCGACCCGCAGCGCCTCGATCACGGTCGACGTCACCTTCTCCGAGCCGGTCTCGGGACTGACGGCCGACGACTTCGTGCGGACCAACGCCACGATCGCGGACCTCACCGGCAGCGGGTCGACCTACGCCGTGACCGTCTCGCCCCTCGCCGACGGCGCCTTCGGCGTACGCCTCCCGGCCGGTGCCGCGAGCGACGCGGCGGGCAACGCCAGCACCGCCGGCGCCGCGCTGCAACGCACCTCCGACACCACCGCGACCGCCGAGCTCACCTACGCCGGTCCGGCGCTGGTCAACGCCCCGGTCCAGCTGGCGCTGACCCTGAGCGACCCTGCACCGATCGTGGCGGGCGACTTCGACACGACCAACGCCCACGTCACCTCGGTCGCGGGTGGCCCGCGCGTGTACGACGTCGTGCTCACGCCGACCGCGGACGGCCCGGCGACCGTGCAGCTCCGCGCGGGAGCCTTCACCGACGCCGCCGGGAACACCAGCGGCGCCTCCGCCGAGGTCCGGGTCACCCACGACGCCACCCGTCCGACGGTCACCGACGTCGACGCACCCGCCTGGGCCAGCGCGCCGTACCCCGTCTCCGTCGAGCTGTCGGAGCCCGTGACGTCGCTCGCCGTGGCGCGCGTCGCCGTCACCAACGGCACCGCCGGCCCGGCGACGGGCGCCGGCCGCGAGTGGTCCTTCGTGGTCACCCCCCACGCCGACGGTCCGGTCACCGTCACCCTGCTCGACGACGCGGCCCGCGACGCCGCCGGCAACCCGAGCGTGGCCAGCGGCACGGTGTCGACGGCGTACGACGCGACGGCGCCGACGGTCACCCTCACCTCGCCGACCGCGGCCGTGGTCACCACGTCCCCGATCCCGGTCGTGGTCCAGTTCTCCGAGGCGGTCACCGGCCTCGCCCCGGCCGACGTCGCGGTCACCAACGGCACCCTCACCAACCTCGTCGGGGGCGGCAGCCGGTGGACGGCCGACCTGGTGCCCGCGTCCGAGGGCACGGTCACCGCGCGCGTGGTCGCCGGTGCGGCCACCGACCAGGTCGGCCACCCGTCGCTCGCGAGCGCCACCCTCACCCGGGAGCTCGACTCGACCCGGCCGACGCTCGCCCTGACCTCACCGCTGTCGGGCACCACGACGGCGTCGACGATCCCGGTCACGGCGACGTTCAGCAAGGCCGTGCTCGGCTTCCAGGAGTCGGACCTGCGGACCACGCGGGCGACCGTGGCGGGCTTCACGCAGGTCGACGACCGCACCTGGCGCTTCGACCTCGTGCCGTCCTCGGACGGCTCCGTCGAGGTCCGCGTCGCCGACGGCGCCGCGGCGTCCGCCGGTGGGAACCTCGCCTTCGGTGGCTCGCTGGCGCTCACCGTCGACCGGGCAGCGCCCGTGCTGGAGGTGGCCGGCCCCGGGGCGGTCACCGAGGACGGACCGGTCGTCTTCACCGTCACGGCGAACGAGGCGGTCACCGGCCTCGACGCGGCCGACCTGTCGGTCTCCGGCTCGGCGGGCCCCGGCGCGGTCGCGCTGACACCTGTGTCCGCCGGGACCTGGCAGGCGTCGGTCACCGGGATGAGCACCGCCGGCGACGTCACCCTCGCCGTCCGCGCGGAGGCGGTCACCGACGCGGCCGGCAACGCCTCCGCGCCGGAGTCGGCCACCGCGGCCTGGCGCCGGTCGGGACGGCTGGAGGCCTTCTCGCTCGTCCGGCGACCCGGCAGTCGGAACGGCAACCGCGTGTCGCTGCCGGTCACCGTGCTCGGTGACGCGGTGACCTTCACGGCCACCTCGTCCAACCGCTCGCTGCTGCCCGACTCGGCGGTCAGCGTGACCGGGTCGGGGTCGCTGCGACAGCTGACGCTGGCCGCGAGCGACAAGCGGTCCGGTGCCAGCAGGGTGGTCGTGACCGCCCGGGCTGGCGCGGTCACCAGGACGCTCACCCTGCGGCTGGTCGTCGGCGGTCCCGGCGACGAACGGCTCGTGGGAGGGCGGGGCACCGACGTGCTGCTGGCCCGCACCGGCGTGGACGCGATGCGCGGTCGGGGCGGCGACGACCACCTGTACGGCGGCTACGGCAGCGACCGCGTGCTCGGCGGCGCCGGTGACGACCTGCTGGTCGGCGGTCCGGGCCGCGACGAGCTCGTCGGCGGCCGTGGCGCGGACCTGTTCGTGACGTGGGGCAGGGACGACCTGGCCGACGTGCGGAAGGGCCAGGGCGACCGGGTGCGGCACGCGTCGCGCGCCGAGCGGCGGCTGCTCGGTCCCTGATCACGGAGTGCCGGTCCAGACCTGGTCGGGCGGCGGTGCAACCTTCGGGCGCGCGCTCACGTCCTCTCACTGTCCCCGTCCGGGGGCAGGACACGAGAACGGAATCACCATGCGCCGCACCCTGCTGAGCGCCGCCGCCCTGTCGGTGGCCGCCCTCACCCTGACCCAGCTCGCCCCGGCGACCGCCGACGGCATCGGCGTCGCCGATGCCGACGACCTCGCCCACGGCGTCGACCTCCTCTCGGTGGAGGTCGAGCACAAGGCCGCCAACGTGGTGGTGACCATGACGCACGCCGACCTGCGGGAGTCGTTCCGCAGCGGCTCCTCCGGTTCGGTGTTCCTCGACACCGACCCCGCGGACTCCGGCCCGGAGTACGTCTTCTCCGGCGGGTTCTTCGTCGGCACCGACTACCAGCTGCTGACCACCGACGGCTTCGCGAGCTCGGCGTGGGGCGAGCCGGTCGAGGGGTCCTACCGGATGAAGGTCGACTACGACCGCGAGATGGTGCGGTTCCGGATCTCGCGCGAGACCCTCGGCTCGCCCGACGAGGTGCGGGTCGCGGTGCGCGTCGCCGGCACCAAGCCGAACGGCAAGAACACCCGCACCGACTGGCTCGGTGCTCCCCGGTCCTTCACGGACTGGGTGGCGCAGTAACCGCTGCCGCACCGGGACGGTCGAGGATCGCTCGTGCCTGCTGCGAGCGATCCTCGCCCCAGGAGCGCGGCGGTCCTACTTGATGCCTACTTGATGACCCGGACCTCCTGCGGCCAACCGCAGCCCTCGGCCACCCGCGCGGCCCACATCTTGGCCGTCTCGAGGTCCGGCACGTCGATGATGGTGATGCCGCCGAGGTACTCGGTGGTCTCGGTGTAGGGCCCGTCCGTGATGACCATCGTGCCGCTGGTGCCGTCGGCACTGAACGCCTCGGCGCGGTCCTCGACGAGCCCACCGGCGAAGACCAGCACCCCGGCGGCCTCCATGTCGCGGACGACGGCCGTGGACGGCTCGACCCGACCGAGGAACCACTCCTCGTCGTGGTCACCGACCCACTGCTGGTTGAAGTAGATGGCGTACTGCGTCATGTCGCTCCTCCGTCGAGGGCCGCCCCGTGCGGCCCGTCACCACTCTGACGGACGAGGGTGCCCCGGATCGACAGCCCCGGCGTCGTCGGAGCCCTCGAGGAAGCGGACGGGGATGCCGAGCGACCGGGCGTGCGCGATCTCGCGACGGGTGCTCTCGCCGACGTAGCCGCCCACGTCGACGACCACGACCTCGTCGGCCATCGCGACCTTCCGGAGGTGGACCCGACCCAGCCGGGTCCGCTGCTCCCCGTCGGGCTCGGCCGAGGGGTCGAGGGCGGCCGGGGCCAGCACGACGTGGCCGGCCAGGGACAGCTCGGCCTCCAGACGGTCGAAGTGCTCGCGGAACCGCATCGACCCGCACAGCGTGACGACGGTGGGCTCCGGCGCGGCGCGCGACTCCTCGTGTGGCACCGGGCGAGGCTAGCAACGCCGCGCGCCCTCGATCCTCCGCCGGCGCTGCGCGACACTGGCGAGGTGATCTCCTTCGACCTCGCGCACCGCCTCCACGACGGCGGGCTCGGTTGGTCGCCGGCCAACGGCGACCGGTTCTGGCTGCCCGACCGCGACCTCGACGGGGTGGTCTTCACAGTGAGCGACATGGTCGTCGAGGTGCGCGACCGCCCCTCCGGGCGAGTCCTCGCCTTCAACGGCACGACCGAGTGGGCGCTCGACGATGTCGAGGACGGGGAGGCGGTGTGGCTGCCCCGCCTCGACCAGCTGCTCGACCGCCTCGGGTCGCACTTCCTCAGCCTCACCGCGCGCTCCGGCGGCCACGTCGTACGGATCCGGGTGGGCGGCGTCGAGGAGGACCACGTCGACGTGGGCGCCGCCGACGCGGCCGCGCGCGCCGTGCTCAGCCTGCTGGGGGCCGAGCGCGCCGGCTGAGGGCGCGCCCCTCAGGCGGTCGCGGGGAACGACACGCCTGTGTTCGCGTGGCAGCGGTAGCCGAAGGGGTTCTTGGCGAGGTACTGCTGGTGGGCGTCCTCGGCGTAGAAGTACGGCGTCTCGCTGGCGG
>CAZDAO010000056.1:0-3902 GCA_964503015.1 uncultured Nocardioides sp.
TGCGCACCTGGGACCTGGCCGGCGTGCTGGAGAGGTGGACACCCGGGGTGCCGCCCGAGCGGGTCCACGTGCTCGTCATGCCCGGCCCCGAGGAGCCCCGCGACGCCCACTGGCGGCACTTCGCCGAGGTCCTCGGCGTGGACCCCGCCGCGTACGACGCCCCGGCCGAGTCGCTGAACCCGGCGCTGGGCATCGTGCAGATCGAGCTGCTGCGTCAGGTCAACAAGCACCTGACCGGTTACTCCGCGCTCGACCGCGGAGTCTGGATCCGCGGCTACCTCGCCGAGGACCTGCTCGCCGGTCAGGAGCGGGAGCGGGGCCGGCTGCCCGCCCAGTACCTCGACCGCGTCGCCGAGCTCGACCGGGCGGCGGTGTCCCTCATCACCGAGCGCGGGTTCGACGTCCTGGGCGACCTCGCCCAGCTCACGGCCTCGGCGCACGGTGCGACCGGCGGGGCGCGGGTGCCGGAGAGCGTCTCGCCGGACGAGCTTCTCGAATCGGCGGGGCGTCTCGTCGCTGCTATCGTGGCCGACGTTCGCGCGAGCACAGGTGATGTGCCGCCACGGTTCCGCGGGAACCTCTGACTCGGGCACTCGACCGTGCCATGTAGGAGCAATTCGACGTGCGTCACAAGATCCTCTCCCTGTTCACCGTCTGGGGCCTCGCCGCCAGCCTGGTCGTCCCGGCCGTCGCAGCCGGCACACTGGGCACGGGCGCGAGCGCCGCGCCCGCCGCCGCCCAGCCGACGGCGGTGGCCGCCCGCAAGCCGGGCAAGCCCAACAAGAAGTGGAAGGTCCCCGTCGGGCCGAAGTTCAACAACCCGATGATCCCCAAGGACCGCTTCGTCATCGAGCGCCACATCCTGCGGGCCATCCGCAACACGCCCAAGGGCGAGAAGATCATCATCTCCGCCTACTCGCTCGACCGGCAGGTCTTCGCCGACGAGCTGATCCGCGCCCACAAGCGCGGGGTCAAGGTGCAGGTCCTGCTCAACGACCACCTCGTCCCCAACGCCCAGGTGCGGATCCAGCGGGTGCTGGGCCACAAGACGAAGAAGTCGAGCTTCCTCAAGCGCTGCGTGTCGGGCTGCCGTGCGGACAAGAACGAGTACAACAACCTGCACAGCAAGTTCTACCTGTTCAGCCGCACCGGCCGGAACCGCAACGTGGTCATGCTGGGCTCGCACAACATGACGCTCAACGCCGTGCGCTGGCAGTGGAACGACCTCTGGACCTCCGTGGGCAAGAAGCAGCTCTACGAGCAGTTCGAGGCGTTGTTCAACGACATGCGTCCCGACTGGGACCGTCGCCGCGCGACGTACTCGTTCTGCGAGAACGGTCTGAACTGCCCGGCGGGCGACCAGCAGAAGTACTTCAACACCGTCTTCCCGCGCTACACCACGCCGCAGACCGACATCATCATCGACATCCTCAACAACGTGCAGTGCGTCTACACCGACGCGGCGGGAGCGCAGAGGCGCACGCTGCTGCGGCTCTCGATGCATACCATGCGCGGCAACCGTGGCAACTACATCGCCGACAAGCTCCGCGAGCTGTACGCCAACGGCTGCAACCTGCGGGTCAACTACGGCCTGATGGGCTTCTACACCAAGCAGCACCTCGGCGCCCCGACCGCGCGGGGTCGCGTGCCCCTGCGCTCGACGGGCTTCAACCTCGTCGACGACCCGGTGTCGACCACCACCGTCGACGAGGAAGAGCCGGAGAACATCGAGCGCTACACGCACCAGAAGTACTTCGTGCTGCGCGGCTCCTACCGTGGCAACATCGACAGCAACATCGTGTGGACCGGGTCGACCAACTGGTCGAGCCTCGGCACGCCGCAGGACGAGATCCTCTTCGCGATGCACGGGCGCCAGATGGTGCGCGACTACCTGAAGAACTTCAACCTGATGTGGAAGAAGCCCTTCAGCCGCGACGCCTACACCACGACGTACTCCGAGTGGAAGATGGTCAACGGCCGTCGCGTCGGCCTCAAGCCGGTGACCACCATCGAGCCCGACGGGCTCAAGGCCGGCGGCCCCACCTGGGAGGACGACTGACCCGAGGACCGGCCGCTGTCCGGGAGGTCACTCCTGGAACGCGGCGTCCTCGGCGGGCAGCAGCGACTCGGCGAGCGCACGGACCTCGTCGGGTGAGGCGCCCTGCACCACGACGGTGCTGCCCTTGAGGTCGAGCGCGAGCACGTCGAGCCCGTCCTCGGCCTGCCACGCCGACCACGTGCCGGTGCCGTAGTCGGACAGGTCGACGTCGTCGGCCGCGGTGAGTCCCGACGCGTCGGCGAGTGCGTCCTCGGCGGTGCCGGGGAGCTGGTCCAGGCTCACGTCGCCGGTCGGGCTGGTGAACTCCATGCGCCACCACTGCGGGTCGGCGCGGTATCCGCCGCCGACCGTGGTCCAGCCGTCGGGTAGCACGCTCGGCACCATCGCGATCAGCTCGTCGTCGACCGCCTGGAGTGCGGCTTTGCGGTAGCGAGGCTTCACGGCGGGCTCCTCGCCGAAGTCGACGAAGGCGACCTCGGCCGGCTCCTCGGGCTCCGTGGACGGCTCCGCGCTCGAGCTCGCGGACGTGCCCGCACCCGGGTCCTCGGCGGTGTCGTTCCCGTCACCGCAGGCGCTGGTCACCAGGGCGAGCGAGGCGGCGAGGGCGGCTCCGGAGCTCAGTGTCAGTCGCATGCGCTCCATGGTCTCACGCCGACCTCGCCCGGCGTCGGGCGCGTGTGACGTCTCTCTCGGTTCGGGGGCCTGCCCAGGTGAACGACCGCTCACTAGACTCCCGAGCGTTCCGCCCACGAGCGCACAGGAGCCACCGCATGCCCCGCCTCTGCCAGACCGATGGCCTCTCCGAGGACCAGACCGAGATCCTCAAGGCGGTGCGCCAGTTCGTGGACGAGCAGATCATCCCGGTGGCGCAGGAGCTCGAGCACGCCGACGAGTACCCGCAGGAGATCATCGACGGGCTCAAGGAGCTCGGGGTGTTCGGGCTGACCATCCCCGAGGAGTTCGGTGGGCTGGGGGAGTCGCTGCTGACCTACGCGCTGGTGGTCGAGGAGATCGCCCGTGGGTGGATGAGCGTCTCCGGCGTGATCAACACCCACTTCATCGTGGCCTACATGCTCATCCAGCACGGCACGCAGGAGCAGAAGGAGAAGTACCTCCCGCGGATGGCGACCGGCGAGGTCCGCGGCGCGTTCTCGATGTCCGAGCCGGGCCTGGGCTCCGACGTCTCCGCGGTCTCCACCAAGGCCACGCGCGCCGACGACGGGTCGTACTCCATCACCGGCCAGAAGATGTGGCTGACGAACGGCGCCACCTCGACGCTGGTGGCGGTGCTGACCAAGACCGACGAGGGCGCCGACAGCGTCTACAAGAACATGACGACCTTCCTGGTGGAGAAGGAGGCCGGGTTCGGCGAGACCGCCCAGGGCGTCACCGTGCCGGGCAAGATCGAGAAGATGGGCTACAAGGGCGTCGAGACCACCGAGCTGGTCCTCGAGGACCACCGGATCGGCGCCGAGCAGATCCTGGGTGGCGAGCCCGGCAAGGGCTTCTTCCAGATGATGGACGGCGTCGAGGTCGGCCGGGTCAACGTCGCGGCCCGCGCCTGCGGCCTGGCGTGGCGCGGCTTCGAGCTCGGCATCGCCTACGCCCAGCAGCGCAAGACCTTCGGCAAGCCGATCGCCGAGCACCAGGCGGTGCTGTTCCGGCTGGCGGAGATGGCCACCAAGGTCGAGGTCGCCCACACGATCATCGTCAAGGCCGCCCGCCACAAGGACACCGGGCCGCGGAAGGACGTCCAGCCCGGCATCGCCAAGATGGTCCCCTCGGAGTACGCCACCGAGGTCCTGGAGGAGGATCACTACGGGCTGCAGGACGTGAAGGACCG
>CAZDAO010000056.1:3912-13306 GCA_964503015.1 uncultured Nocardioides sp.
CAGCGCATGGACGTCGAGGCCGGCATGGCCAAGATGGTCGCCAGCGAGTACGCCAACGAGGTCGTGGAGGACTCGTTCCGCATCCACGGCGGCTACGGCTACTCCAAGGAGTACGAGATCGAGCGCCTCATGCGCGAGGTCAAGTTCATGCTCATCGGCGAGGGCACCTCCGACATCCAGAAGATGATCATCGGCCGCAGCCTGCTCAAGGACTACAAGCTGCGCTGAGCTCGTCCCGCTACGCGCCGGTGGCCTGCGCCGCGGCATCGGCCGCGGCCAGTGCCTCGCTGGCTGCCTCGACGACGTCGGGGGAGAGGACGTGCTCGATGGCGAGCGCGGACGCGCCGAGCACGGCGGCCTCGCCGCCGGCCCGTGAGGTGACGATGCGCAGGTGCTCGGTGGCCAGCGGCAGGGACCGCTGGTAGACCGACTCGCGGATCCCGGCGAGCAGGTGCTCGCCCGCGCCGGCGACCTGGCCCCCGATCACCACGACCGAGGGGTTGATGAGGTTCGTCATGGTGGCCACGACCTCGCCGATGTCGCGACCGGCCTGCCGCACGACCGCCATCGCGACGGGGTCGCCCGCGCGGACCAGGTCGACGACGTCGCCCCCGGTCTTGGCGTCCCCACCCTGCTCGCGGACCGCCGCAGCGAGCGCCGGACCGGCTGCCACGGCTTCGAGGCAGCCGGTGTTGCCGCACCGGCACAGCACGTCGGTGGCGTGGGAGACCCGGACGTGCCCGAGGTCGCCGGCGGTGCCCCGGGCGCCGCGCTGCAGCACGCCGCCGGAGACGATGCCGGCACCGATGCCGGTGGCGACCTTGATGAGCACCAGGTCGTCGACGTCGCGCAGGTGGGCGCGCCGCTCGCCGAGGGCCATGATGTTGACGTCGTTGTCGACGAGCACCGGGACGTCGTAGGCGCGTTGCAGGTGCCCGGGCACGTCGTACCGGTCCCACCCCGGCATGATCGGCGGGTTGATGGGTCGCCCGGTCGAGTGCTCCACGGGCCCGGGGAGGCCGATGCCGATCGCGGCGAGGTCCGCGAGCGGGCGGCCGCTGGCGGCGAAGAGGTCACGCACCGTGGCGACCACCCAGCCCAGCACCTCGTCCGGGCCGGCCGCGACCTCGAGCCTGGCGTCGTTCTCCCCGAGGATCCGCCCGTCGAGGTCGGTCAGCGCGGCGCGGGCGTGGGTCGCGCCGACGTCCACGCCCACCACGAGCCGCGCGCCGGGGTTGAGGGCGAACAGCGTCGGCGGACGGCCACCGGTGGAGCGGGCGTCGCCGTAGGGCGCGACCAGGCCCAGGCGCATCAGCGTGTCGATCCTGCTGGCCACCGTCGAGCGCGCGAGCCCGGTCGCCTCGGCCAGCTGGGCCCGGGTCCACGGCGTGCCGTCACGAAGGAGGTCGAAGAGCTCGCCGGTGCGCACGGGGCGAGTCAAGCACACCTGCCTACTTTCCACACCCATCGTCAAACTTTTGAACGGTGCTCGACAAAAGCCCGTGACGCATGCCACAGTTCGGCACGTGACCTCCCAGCCGACGTCGGCCCCGCTGCTCGAGATGCGCGGGATCGTGAAGCGCTTCCCCGGTGTGCTCGCCCTCGGTGGCGTCGACCTGGACGTGCGCCCGGGCGAGGTCCACTGCCTGCTGGGGCAGAACGGGGCGGGCAAGTCCACCCTCATCAAGGTGCTCTCGGCGAGCTACCAGCCCGACGAGGGCGAGATCCTCTGGGAGGGCGGGCCCGTGGCGCTGTCCACGCCCCAGGCGGCGATGCGGCTCGGGATCTCCACGATCTACCAGGAGCTGGACCTGGTGCCGGGACTCTCCGTCGCGGAGAACGTCTTCCTCGGCCACGAGCTGTCGTCGGCCGGGATGAGCCAGCGCGGCCAGATGAACCACGCCACCGCCCAGATCCTCGCCCGCCTGGGGCACGGCGAGATCTCGCCCACGCGCGAGGTGGGGCGCCTCACGCCCGCCGCGCAGCAGATCGTCAGCATGGCGCGCGCGCTCTCGCAGGACACCCGTCTCCTCGTCCTGGACGAGCCGTCCGCGGTGCTCGACCAGGGGGAGGTCGACAACCTGTTCCGCGTCATCCGCGACCTCACCGCCGACGGTGTCGCCGTCGTCTACATCTCCCACCGCCTCGAGGAGATCCGCCAGATCGGCGACCGGATCACCGTGCTCAAGGACGGCAGCACCGTGGCCTCGGGGCTCTCGGTCGCGGACACGCCCACCTCCGAGCTCATCCGGCTGATGACCGGGCGCTCGATCGAGTACGTCTTCCCCCCGCGCGGTGACCACACCGACCCCTCCGGCGAGCCGGTCCTCGAGGTCCGTGGCCTCGACCTCGCCGGCGTCTTCTCCGGCGTCGACCTCAGCGTCCACGCCGGTGAGATCGTCGGCCTGGCCGGACTCGTCGGTGCCGGCCGCTCCGAGATCCTCGAGACCGTGTACGGCGCTCGCCGGGCGTCCGCAGGCACGGTGCGCGTCAACGGTCGCGAGCTGCGCCGCGGGTCCGTCCCCGCCGCCGTGAAGGCGGGTCTGGGGCTCGCCCCGGAGGAGCGCAAGAGCCAGGGCCTGCTGCTCGACCAGGCGATCTACAGCAACGTCACCGTCTCCATGATGGGCCGGTTCGCCCGCCTCGGCTTCCTGGACCGCGGCGAGGAGCGTCGCCGCGCCACGGACGTCACCCAGTCCCTCGACGTGCGCCCCGGCGGCGTCGACCGCCTCGTGCGGCTGCTCTCGGGCGGCAACCAGCAGAAGGTCGTCCTGGCGCGCTGGCTCCTGCGGGAGTGCCGCGTCCTCCTGCTCGACGAGCCCACGCGCGGCGTCGACGTCGGTGCTCGCGCGGAGATCTACGCCGTCGTGCGCGCGCTGGCCGACTCCGGGGTCGCCGTGGTCGTGGTGTCGAGCGAGGTGGAGGAGGTGCTCGGTCTCGCCGACCGGGTGCTGGTGGTCCGCGAGGGCCGCGTCGTGCACGAGGGGCCCGCGCACGAGATCGACGAGTCCCGGGTCCTCGACCTGGTCATGGAAGGAAGCGCCGCATGAGCGAGCACCGCACGTCCCCCGGCACCGACGAGGGGCCGGACCTGACCGCCGTCGAGAACCCCGTGACCCCCTCGAGCGACACCGTCCGGGTCGAGCACGCCGCGGACGACGAGCGGACCTCGCGAGCAGCCGGCCTGATGAACGGACCGTTCGGGCGCAACCTGGGCCTGGTCCTCGCGCTGGCCGTGATCTGCGCCGTCGGCGTCACCACCGCGGGCGACCGGTTCGCGAGCATCGACAACCTCGTGACCATCCTCCGGCTCGCGTCCATCGTCGGGGTGGTCAGCATCGGGATGACCTTCGTGATCACCGGAGGCGGCATCGACCTGTCCGTGGGCGCGATCGTGGCGCTGTCGTCGGTGTGGGCGAGCACCTTCGCCACGCAGAACATGGCCGAGGACACCCACTGGCTGATCATGGTGTTCGCGGCCCTCGTCGTGGGCGGCGCCTGCGGCCTGGTCAACGGTGTGCTGATCGCCTACGGCAACATCGTGCCGTTCATCATGACCCTGGCCATGCTGGCCTCCGCCCGCGGCCTGGCCGAGATCATCTCGGAGCGACGTACGCAGATCGTGCGTGTCGAGGGGTTCAAGGACTTCTGGTCCGCCGAGGTCCTCGGCGTGCCGCTGCTGGTCGTCATCTTCGCCCTGGTCTCCGTCGGGGGCTGGATCCTCTTCAACAGGACCACGTTCGGGCGTCGGACCCTGGCCGTCGGCGGCAACCCCGAGGCGGCCCGGCTGGCGGGCATCAACGTCAAGCGGCACACGGTCCTGCTCTACGTCTTGGTCGGCCTCTGCTGCGGCCTGGCCGCACTGATGTACCTCGCCCGCACCTCCACCGGCAGCTCGACCCACGGAACGCTCCTCGAGCTCGACGTGATCGCCGCGGTCGTCATCGGCGGGACGCTCCTCACCGGGGGACGCGGCACCATCGTCGGCACGGTGATCGGCGTGCTGATCTTCAGCACCCTGAGCAACGTCTTCGTCCTCAACAACCAGGACAGCTCGACCCAGGCCGTCGCCAAGGGCCTGATCATCGTCGTCGCCGTGCTGCTCCAGCAGCGCCTGGCCCGCCGTTCGAGCACGAGCTGAGCCCCGATCCCTGTTCCTCGAGCCCTGACCTCGGGGCCACGCACTCGGAAGCACCACCCCGCACCACCGCACCACCGCATCCACACCGCACCCAAGGAGCACGACCCATGCGACTTCGCACCACCACCTCACGGCAGCAGAGCCGCCGCCTCCCCGGCCTCGTGGTCGGCGCGGTCGCCGTCCTGGCCCTCACCGCCTGCACCGGCAGCGCCGAGGACGCCGCCAACGACGACGAAGGCTCCTCCGACTCCAGTCCCGCGGCGGCCGCGGGCGGCAACGACGAGGCCGGCGACACGGTCACCATCGGCTTCTCCGCACCGGCAGCCGACCACGGCTGGATGGCGGCCATCACCAACAACGTCCGCGACCTCGCCGACCAGTACCCCGACCTCGACCTCCAGATCGCCGAGGGGACCAACGACGTCAGCCTCCAGATCAGCCAGGTCGAGACCTTCATCAACGACGAGGTCGACGCCATCGTGCTGCTCCCGTTCGACGGCGCCGCCATGACGCCGGTGGCGCTCAAGGCGATGGAGGCCGGCATCCCGGTCATCAACGTCGACCGCGAGTTCGACGACCCCAACGCCGCCCGCGTCACCGTCCTCGGGGACAACTACGGCATGGGCGTCTCGGCCGGTGAGTACGTCTGCGAGCAGGCGGACGGCGACGAGGACCTGGTGGTCGCCGAGATCGCCGGCATCGACTCGCTGCCCCTGACCCAGGACCGCAGCCGCGGCTTCGAGGACGCGCTCTCCGAGTGCGGCCTCGACGTCGACGCCCGCCAGGCGGCCGAGTTCACCGTCGAGAGCGGCGAGGAGGTCGCCTCGCAGCTGCTCCAGGCCGAGCCGAAGATCGACTTCCTGTGGAACCACGACGACGACCAGGGTGTCGGCGTGCTCGCCGCGATCGAGAACGCCGGGCGCGACGAGTTCACGATGATCGGCGGGGCCGGCTCCGCCAACGCGATGCGCGCGATCCAGGACGACTCGGGCGTGCTGAAGGCGACGGTCATCTACCCCTCGACGCAGGGTGCCGACGGCGTGAAGCTGGCCCGCCTGCTGGTGCAGGACAAGGCGATGGGAGACCTCGTCGAGGTCGAGGTGCCCCGACTGGTGCAGCTCTACGCGCCGGTCGTGACCTCCGAGAACGTCGACCAGTTCATCGACACCGCCTTCGAGTCCTGAGGCAGCGACTCGACGCCCCGCCGCCGGACAGCGGCGGCGGGGCGCTCCGCTCCTGACCCACCGACCAGACCCGAGGACCACCGATGACGAACCAGCAGGACACCCTCTCCGTGGGGATGGTGGGCTACGCCTTCATGGGCGCCGCCCACTCCCAGGCCTGGCGCACCGCGCCGCGCTTCTTCGACCTGCCGCTCCGGCTCCGGATGGCCGCGCTGGCGGGCCGTGACGAGGCGAAGGTCGCCGAGGCGGCGGCCAGGCTGGGGTGGGAGTCGACCGAGACGTCGTGGCAGGCGCTCATCGCCCGCGACGACGTCGACCTCGTCGACGTGTGCACCCCCGGGGACACCCACGCCGAGATCGCCATCGCGGCGCTCGAGGCCGGCAAGCACGTGCTCTGCGAGAAGCCGCTGGCCAACACCGTCGAGGAGGCGGAGGCCATGGCGGCCGCCGCCGAGAAGGCGCAGGCGGCCGGCGTACGGTCCATGGTGGGCTTCACCTACCGGCGCGTGCCGGCCATCGGGCTCGCCAGGCGGCTGGTGGCCGAGGGCCGCATCGGCCAGGTGCACCACGTCCGCGCGCAGTACCTCCAGGACTGGATCGTCGACCCGCAGGCACCCATGTCGTGGCGGCTGGACAAGACGAAGGCCGGCTCGGGGGCGCTGGGCGACATCGGCGCGCACATCGTGGACCTCACCCAGTACATCACCGGCGACACCATCGCCACGGTCTCCGGGCGCCTGGAGACGTTCGTCAAGGAGCGGCCCCTGCCCGCCGGGTCGCACACCGGTCTCGCCGGCACCGCGGCCGGAGGCTCCGAGGAGCGCGGACTCGTGACGGTGGACGACGCGGCTGCCTTCCTGGCGCACTTCCGGAGCGGCGCGCTCGGCGTCTTCGAGGCGACCCGGTTCGCCAACGGGCGCAAGAACGCGATCCGCATCGAGATCAACGGCTCGCGCGGCAGCCTCGCCTTCGACTTCGAGGACATGAACGTCCTCCACTTCTTCGACGGCGACGACGACGCCGCGACGGCCGGGTTCCGGCGGATCCTCGTCACGGAGGCCGACCACCCCTACGTCGCCGCCTGGTGGCCGCCGGGGCACCTGCTCGGCTACGAGCACGGGTTCACCCACCAGGTCGTCGACCTCGTCAACGACATCGCGGCCGGGGCCGACCCCACCCCGTCGTTCGCCGACGGGCTCCAGGTGCAACGCGTCCTCGCCGCGGTCGAGGCCAGCTCACGCGGCAACGCCTGGCAGGACGTCCCGGCCTGACCTGCGACACGCTCGACGTGGCCCCACCGCACCCACCAGCAGATCCACCCGAGGAGGAACCCCATGACTCGCCCCGTCACCCTGTTCACCGGCCAGTGGGCCGACCTGCCGTTCGAGGAGGTCTGCCGGCTCGCGTCCGGCTGGGGCTACGACGGCCTCGAGATCGCCTGCTGGGGTGACCACTTCGACCCGTGGGCCGCGGTGGAGGACGACGGCTACGTCGCCGCGAAGCGTGAGGTCCTGGACCGGCACGGCCTGCAGGTCTTCGCCATCAGCAACCACCTCAAGGGCCAGGCGGTCTGCGACGACCCGATCGACGAGCGCCACCGCGGGATCCTGCCGGACCGCATCTGGGGCGACGGCGACGCCGAGGGCGTGCGCACGCGCGCTGCCGAGGAGATGAAGATGACCGCGCGGGCCGCGCGCAGGCTCGGCGTGGACGTGGTCGTCGGGTTCACCGGGTCGTCGATCTGGAAGTACGTCGCGATGTTCCCGCCCGCCACCCAGGACATGGTGGACGCCGGCTACCAGGACTTCGCGGACCGCTGGAACCCCATCCTCGACGTCTTCGACAGCGAGGGCGTGAGGTTCGCCCACGAGGTGCACCCCTCCGAGATCGCGTACGACTACTGGACCACCGTGCGGGCGCTCGAAGCCGTCGACCACCGCGAGGCCTTCGGCCTGAACTGGGACCCCAGCCACTTCGTCTGGCAGGACCTCGACCCGGTGGGCTTCCTCTGGGACTTCAAGGACCGGATCTACCACGTCGACTGCAAGGACGCGAAGAAGCAGGTCGGCAACGGCCGCAACGGACGGATGGGCTCCCACCTCCCGTGGGCCGACCCGCGTCGTGGCTGGGACTTCGTGTCCACCGGGCACGGCGACGTGCCGTGGGAGCAGTGCTTCCGGATGCTCAACACCATCGGCTACGACGGCCCGATCTCGGTCGAGTGGGAGGACGCCGGGATGGACCGGCTCGTCGGGGCGCCGGAGGCGCTGGAGCTCGTGCGGCGACTCGCCTTCGACGCGCCGGACGCGGCCTTCGACGCGGCCTTCAGCACCTCGGACTGACCGGGCGCTCCTAGACTCCCGGGCGTGAGGGGATTCCGCGCCAAGGACGCCGACCGGGACCGGTACGTCGAGCTGATCGAGGCGGCGTACGTCGACGGGCAGATCGGCGACGCCGACCGCGAGCTCCGCGTCGGCCGGGCGCTGTCCGCGGAGACCCTCGACGAGCTCGAGACCCTGACCCGGGACCTCCAGCGGCCGGTCGGCTTCGTGCCCGCCTCGGAGCGCGCCGCGCCGCGCCGCCGGCAGGGAGCCGGTCCGGCGGTGGCGCTGCTGCTGGCGGGACTCGTCGTGTTCCTCGTCCTCGGCGCGGTCGGGGCGCTGGTCCTCCTCGCCGCCGGTGGCGACCAGGACTCAGCGACGTCCGAGGGGGTGGCCGTCGCCCCGGACCCGGTCGCGTCCGCCCCGGCGACCGAGGTGGCCGAGGCGCCGGCGTTCCGGATGACCGCGCCCGAGGTCCGCGAGATGCTGCGGGCCTACGAGCGCGAGTTCGGCACCGTCGACGTCTTCGAGGCCGGCTTCTACCCGACCCGCGTCGGTGTGCAGGTGCCGGTGCGCGGCTCGCGGCCGCGCTACGAGCGCTGGACGTGGGCCGGTTCCTGGCGGCAGGACACCGACGCGTCCGCGGTGACCGGGCCGGGCGGGGTCATCGACCTGGGCCGGCTCGACGTACGACGGCTCTTCGACAACATCGCCACCGCGCGACGGACGCTGGACGTCGAGCGCGGCCGGCTCACCCACGTGCTGGTCAACAGCTGGAGCGGGGAGCCGACGGTCAACATCTACATCGGCAACACCTTCGACGAGACCGGCTACCTCAAGACCACGCTCGCCGGCGACGTGGTGCGCGCCTACCCGTACACCGCCTGACGCCGGGGACCCCTGCCGCCCGCGTGACACATCCCACGTGAGCGTGCCGGTCCGGTGCCCCCGCGCTGCGGCACGATGTGCGGCATGAAGACGAACGCCGGCAACTTCTTCGAGGACTTCACCGTCGGGCAGGTGCTCGAGCACGCCACGCCCCGCACGGTCACCGAGGGCGACCGGGCGCTCTACGGCGCGATCTACCCGACCCGCTTCGCGGTGCCGTCGTCGGCGGAGTTCGCCGCGTCGGTCGGGCTCGCCCCGCACCCGGTGGAGGAGCTCATCGGCTTCCACGTCGCCTTCGGCAAGACCGTCCCGGACGTCTCGCTCAACGCCGTGGCCAACCTGGGCTACGCCGAGTGCCGCTTCCACGTCCCGGTCGTGCCGGGCGACACGCTGCGCACCCGCTCGGAGGTCATCGGCCTCAAGGAGAACTCCAACGGCCGGACCGGTGTGGTGTGGGTGCGCTCGGCGGCCACCAACCAGCGCGGCGAGGTCGCGATCGACTGGGCGCGTTGGGTGATGGTGCACAAGCGGTCCGCGGACTCGCCCGCCCCCGAGACCGTCGTGCCTGCCCTCGCAGATGTCGTCGCGCCGGAGGACCTCGTGGTGCCGGCCGGCCTCGACTTCAGCGCGTACGACGTCGCTGCCGCCGGTGAGCCGCACCGGTTCGACGACTACGAGGTGGGGGAGCGGATCGACCACGTCGACGGCGTGACGCTGACCGACGCCGAGCACATGATGGCGACCCGGCTGTGGCAGAACACCGCCAAGGTGCACTTCAACGCCGAGGCCCGCCCTGACGGCAACCGCCTGGTCTACGGCGGCCACGTGATCTCGCTGGCCCGTGCGCTGTCCTTCAACGG
>CAZDAO010000057.1:0-13192 GCA_964503015.1 uncultured Nocardioides sp.
TCGAACCGGAACGTCGTCATCGCAGCGACGCGAGCCAGTCGTGCTCGGCCTCCGGCAGCACCCGCGCGCCGAGGAAGACGTCGGCGAGCTCCCGGTCCCCCATCGCCGCCCGGAACAGCATCGGCACGGTCAGGCCGTGCCCCGGACGGTGCACCACCTCGATCGGGTCGCCGCGGTCGATGACCCCTGCCTCACGGACCGCGAGGTAGGCGCCGGTGCGGCCGCGCTCGGCGAAGCGTCGTACCCAGCGCGGCTCGCGCATGTGCGCGGCGAAGGTCGCACACGGGACGCGCGGCCCGCAGACCTCGAGCAGGGTCAGTCCGACACGCCACAGCTCGCCGACCTCGGCGTCGTCGACGTCGAGCCCGCAGGTCGTGAGGTTCTCCCCGAACATCCCGTCGGGCAGGTCGCGCCCGAGCTCACGGCCCCAGCGGTCGAGCTCCTCCCGGGCGACGGCGTAGACGGCCTGCGTCGCGCCCCCGTGGTGCTTGCGGCTGCCGATCTCGTCGCCGACCACTCCGCTGCCGAGGCCACCACGCTTCGGACCGGGATCGCGGACGGCGATCCGCTCGACCGGACGCTTGCGGATGCCCGTCGGCCGCCGCACGCCGTCGACCTGCTCCAGCCTGCCGGCGTTGACGGAGAGGACGGTCGCGAGCACGGCGCAACGCTAGCCGCCGGGCCGGTCCGGCGTCCTCCCCATTCGACCGCTGACACGGTGTGCCTGACTGGGCGTTCGACGATGTCGAACGGTCACGTTGGCGGTGTGGCGGTCGTCACTCGCATCCTCGGTGGATCGCGTCGCGGCTCGGGCCGCGACGCTCCACCGGAAGGGAGAAGAACGCGTGCTCACCGACATCTTTCTGCCCGAGGTACTCGGGACGGCCACGCTGCTGCTGCTCGGATGCGGCGTCGTGGCCAACGCGGTCCTGCCACGCACGAACGGCAACGGCGGCGGCTTCTTGATGATCAACTTCGGGTGGGGCATCGCCGTCTTCGCCGGCGTCTTCGTCGCCTACAAGTCCGGAGCCCACCTGAACCCCGCCGTCACGCTCGGCCTGCTGGCGTCCGGGGCCGACCTGTCGGTCGCCGACGTCCTGGTCTACATCGCGGGCCAGATGGTCGGCGCGTTCCTCGGTGCCGTGCTGGCCTGGATGGCCTACAAGGAGCACTTCACCGACAAGGACGCCGCGGCCGAGGACAAGCTGGCGGTCTTCAGCACCATGCCCGCGATCCGCAGCTCGGCATGGAACCTGGTGACCGAGGTCGTCGGCACCTTCGTGCTCGTCTTCGTCATCATCTCGTTCGGCAACACCCCCAGCGAGCTCGGCCCGCTGGCGGTCGCACTCCTCGTCGTCGGCATCGGTGCCAGCCTCGGCGGCCCGACCGGCTACGCCATCAACCCCGCGCGCGACCTCGGCCCCCGCATCGCGCACGCCGTCCTGCCGATCCCCGACAAGGGCTCGAGCGGGTGGTGGTACGCGTGGGTCCCCGTCGCCGGTCCCGTGATCGGCGGAGTCCTCGGCGGCCTCGTCGCCGGCGCCGTCGGCTACGTCTGAGCCCCTGCCCGTCCGCATCCCTCCCACCACCCCGAACCCACCGAAGGAGCACCCCATGGCAGACAGCACCTACATCCTCGCGATCGACCAGGGCACCACGTCCACCCGCGCGATGATCTTCGACGCCAAGGCCGACGTGGTCGCCGTCGACCAGGTCGAGCACGAGCAGATCTTCCCGCGCGCGGGCTGGGTCGAGCACGACGGCATCGAGATCTGGGACAACACCCGCAAGGTCATCGGCGGCGCCCTGGCGCGGGCCAACCTCAACAGCGGCAACATCGCCGCTGTCGGCATCACCAACCAGCGCGAGACCGCCATCGTCTGGGACAGGAAGACGGGCAAGCCCGTCCACAACGCCATCGTCTGGCAGGACACCCGCACCCAGAAGATCGTCGACGAGCTGGCCGCGGACGGCGGCGTGGAGCGCTTCAAGAAGGTCTGCGGCCTGCCGCTGGCGACCTACTTCTCCGGCCCCAAGGTGCGCTGGATCCTGGACAACGTCGAGGGTGCGCGCGAGAAGGCGGAGGCCGGCGACCTGCTCTTCGGCAACACCGACACGTGGGTGCTGTGGAACCTGACCGGCGGCGCCGACCACGACGGCGTCCACGCCACCGACGTCACCAACGCCAGCCGCACGATGCTGATGGACCTCTCGACCCTGTCGTGGGACGAGTCGATCGCCGACGACATGGGCATCCCGATGTCCATGCTGCCGGAGATCCGGTCCTCCTCGGAGGTCTACGGCGAGTGCCGTCCGGGCGTGCTGAAGGGGACCCCCGTCTCCGGCATCCTGGGCGACCAGCAGGCGGCGACCTTCGGCCAGGCGTGCCTGGAGAAGGGCATGGCCAAGAACACCTACGGCACCGGCAACTTCATGCTGCTCAACACCGGGACCGAGCAGGTGCCGAGCGAGAACGGCCTGCTGACGACCGTCTGCTACAAGCTCGGCGACCAGGAGCCCGTCTACGCGCTCGAGGGCTCGATCGCGGTGACCGGCTCGCTGGTGCAGTGGATCCGCGACAACCTGGGCATGATCACCAGCGCCCCGGAGATCGAGCAGCTCGCCGCGACCGTCGAGGACAACGGCGGCGCCTACTTCGTGCCCGCGTTCTCGGGCCTCTTCGCGCCGCACTGGCGCCCCGACGCGCGCGGCGCGCTCGTCGGCCTGACCCGCTACGTCAACAAGGGCCACATCGCCCGCGCGGTGCTGGAGGCGACCGCCTTCCAGACGCGCGAGGTGCTCGACGCGATGAACGCCGACTCCGGCGTCCCGCTCACCGAGCTCAAGGTCGACGGGGGCATGGTGGTCAACGAGACGCTCATGCAGTTCCAGGCCGACATCCTCGGCGTGGACGTCGTACGCCCGAAGGTGGCCGAGACGACCGCGCTCGGAGCGGCGTACGCCGCCGGGCTCGCCGTGGGCTACTGGGACAGCACCGACGACATCACCGCCAACTGGGGAGAGGACAAGCGGTGGACGGCCCAGATGGACGAGGGTGAGCGTGAGCGGCTCTACCGGAACTGGAAGAAGGCAGTCAGCAAGACGCTCGACTGGGTCGACGACGACGTCGAGTGACCCCCGCCGCGACGACGAGTGGACGACGAGTGAAGGTGACGACGTGATCACGACCCGACCCCTGGACCCCGGCTACCGCGAGGAGGCCTGGCAGGCACTCGATGGCGGGCGCTTCGACATCGTGGTCGTCGGCGCCGGCGTGACGGGGGCGGGCATCGCCCTGGACGCTGCGACGCGCGGCCTGAAGGTGGCGCTGGTCGAGCAGGCGGACCTGGCGAGCGGCACCTCGTCGCGGTCCTCGAAGCTCTTCCACGGCGGCCTGCGCTACCTCGAGCAGCTGAACTTCGGCCTCGTCCGCGAGGCCCTGCGGGAGCGCGAGCTGATGCTCACCCGCATCGCGCCGCACCTCGTCAAGCCCGTGTCGTTCCTCTACCCGCTGAGCCACCGGGTGTGGGAGCGCCCCTACGTCACGGCCGGGCTGACCCTCTACGACCGGATGGGAGGCGCCCGGTCGGTGCCTGGCCACGCCCAGCTGTCGCGCCGCGGCGCCCTGCGGTTGGCCCCGGCCCTGCGCCCGGACGCCCTGGTCGGCGCCCTGCGCTACTACGACGCCCAGGCCGACGACGCCCGCCACACCCTGATGCTCGCCCGCACCGCGGCGGCCTACGGCGCGACCGTGGCCACGTCGGTGCAGGTCACCGACTTCGACCGGGTCGGCGAGCGGGTCGTCGGGGCGCACCTCAGGGACGTCGAGTCGGGCGCCACCTGCTCGGTGCGCTCCTCGGTGGTGGTCAACGCGTCCGGGGTCTGGACCGACTCCGTCCAGGCGCTGTCCGGCGCCGGCGGCCGCTTCCGCGTCCGCGCGTCCAAGGGCGTGCACCTCGTCGTGCCGCGACACCGCATCCCCTCGGAGACCGGCCTCATCCTGCGCACCGAGACGTCGGTGCTCTTCGTCATCCCGTGGGGCACCCACTGGATCGTCGGCACCACCGACACCGACTGGAACCTCGACCTCGCGCACCCGGCGGCCAGCCGCTCCGACATCGACTACATCCTCGACCACGTCAACACCGTGCTGGCCTCGCCGCTGACCCACGACGACATCGAGGGGGTGTACGCCGGCCTGCGGCCGCTGCTGTCGGGCGAGAGCGACTCGACCTCGCAGCTCTCGCGCGAGCACGCCGTCGCCCGGTCGCAGCCGGGGCTGGTCTCCGTGGCCGGCGGGAAGTACACGACCTACCGCGTGATGGCCGCCGACGCCGTCGACCTCGCCCGCGAGGACGTGCCGGGAGTCGTGCCCGACAGCGTGACCGAGGACATCCCGCTGCTGGGCGCCGAGGGCTATGCGGCGCTCGTCCACCAGCTGCCGCAGCTCGCGGCACGCAGCGCGCTGCCCGAGTGGCGCGTGCGCCACCTCCTCGACCGCTACGGGTCGCTCGTCCACGAGCTCTTCGCCCTCGCGGACGCCGAGCCCGACCTCTGGGAACCCCTGACCGATGCCCCGGAGTACCTCCGCGTCGAGATCCGCTACGCCGCCACGCACGAGGGCGCCCTGCACCTCGACGACGTGCTCGCCCGGAGGACGCGCATCTCGATCGAGACGCCGGACCGCGGCGTCGCCTGCGCGACGGAGGCGGCCGCGTTGATGGGCGGGGCCCTCGGCTGGGACGCGGAGCGCATCGACGACGAGGTCGATGCGTACGCCGCCCGCGTGGCGGCCGAGCGCGAGTCGCAGCGTGCCGAGCACGACCTCGACGCCAACGCCGAACGGCTGGTCGCGCCCGACATCCGCAGGCGGTCCGTGGGGCGTGCCCTGTCGTGACCGTCGTGGACGTCCCGACCTCTCGGGAGCCCTGAGCCGTGCCGGGCAACGTGCAGGCGGTCGAGCGTGCCGCCGCCGTCCTCTCCCTCGTCGCCTCGTCGAGCCGGCCCCTCGGCCTCGCCGACATCGCCGCCGCGGTCGACCTCCCCAAGTCGACGGTCCACGGGCTGCTCACCACGATGCGGTCCGTCGGGTGGATCGAGCAGGACCGGCCCACCGGCGCCTACCGCGCTGCACGCTCGATGGCCGGCCTCGCGCAGGGGCTCGACGTCGCCGACCTCCGCAGCGCCGCCACGCCCTGGATGGACACCCTCGCCGCCCAGACCGGGCTCGAGGTGCACCTCAGCCGCCTGGAGGGCGTCGAGGCCGTGGTCGTGCAGCACGTCTACCGCCCCGACAACAGCCCCCAGCAGCTGAGGGTGGGCGAGCGGCTCCCGCTCCACGCGACCGCGAGCGGCAAGGTGCTCCTCGCGCACGCCCGGCCCGGCCTGCTGGGCCCGGAGGCGCGGCCGGAGCGCTTCACCCGGCACACCCTGGTCGACGAGGAGGAGGTCGGCACCGAGCTCGAGCAGGCTCGCACCGACGGTTACGCGGTCGAGGTCGGGGAGTACTACCCCGACGTCTCCTCGGTCGCGGTGCCGGTGCGCGACGCCCTCGGCGACCCGGTCGCCGCGCTGGCGGTCATCGGCCCGCGGGCGGAGCTCGCGCTGGGCAGCGGCCGGCCCGACGTCGTCTCCCCGCTGATCCGGGCCGCCGGGTCGATCTCGCGTGCGCTGTGGGTGTCGGCATGACCGCGCGTCGGCTGGTCGCCGCGATCGACCAGGGCACCGGCTCGACCCGGTGCCTGCTCTTCGACGAGTCGGGCCAGCTCGTGAGCATGGCGCAGCGCGAGCACGCCCAGTACCACCCGCAGCCGGGGTGGTCCGAGCACGACGCCGCCGAGATCTGGTCCAACGTGCGCCGCGTCGTGCCGGAGGCCCTGGCCGACGCCGGGGCCACGCCAGCTGACGTGGTCGCGCTCGGGATCGCCAACCAGCGCGAGTCCTGCCTGCTGTGGGACCGGTCGACGGGTCAGCCCCTGTCGCCCGTCATCACCTGGGAGGACACCCGCGCCTCCGTGGTGGTCGACCGGGTCCTGGCCGACGGCCACCACGACGCCGTCCTGGCCGCGACCGGCATCCCTCCGAGCACCTACTTCGCGGCCTCCCGCGTGCGGTGGCTGCTCGACACCGTTCCCGACCTCGAGCAGCGGTGCGAGCGCGGCGAGGTCGCCTTCGGCACGATGGAGTCCTGGCTCATCTGGAACCTCGCGGGCGTCCATGTCACCGACGTCACCAACGCCAGCCGCACGAACCTGATGAACATCGACGCGCTGGCGTGGGACCCCGACATGCTGCGTGTCTTCGGCATCCCCGACAAGGTGCTCCCGGAGATCCGCACGACCGCGGAGACCTACGGCAAGTGCCAGGACGTGCTTCCCGGCGTGCCGATCACCGCGGCGATGGGCGACCAGCAGGCCGCCCTCTTCGGGCAGACCTGCTTCGAGGTCGGGGAGAGCAAGTGCACCTTCGGCACCGGCGCCTTCCTGCTCGTCAACACCGGGCACGTCCCCCGGCGCTCGCAGCAGGCCGGGCTCCTCTCCACGGTGGCCTACGTCCTCCCCGGGGAGAAGCCGGTCTTCGCCCTCGAGGGCTCCGTCGCCGTGACCGGCTCGCTCGTCCAGTGGTGCCGCGACAGCCTCGGGCTGGTGACGACGGCACCCGGGATCGAGACGCTGGCGAGGACCGTGGACGACAACGGCGGGTGCTACGTCGTCCCCGCGTTCTCCGGGCTCTACGCGCCGCACTGGGATCCTGCCGCCCGCGGCGTCATCGTCGGGCTGACGTCCTTCGTCAACCGCGGCCATCTCGCCCGAGGCGTCCTCGAGGCCACGGCGTGGCAGACCGCGGACGTGGTGTCCGCCATCCAGGGCGCCCTCGACCAGCCGCTGCTGTCGCTGCGCGCCGACGGCGGGATGACCACCAACCACCTGCTCATGCAGACGGTGGCCGACGTGCTCGACCTCCGGGTCGAGCGACCGCTCTACGCCGAGACCGTGTCGGTCGGCGCGGCGTACGCCGCCGGGCTGAGCGTCGGGGTGTGGTCCGACCTGGACTCCCTGCGGAGGCTGTGGCGCCGTGCCTGCAGCTGGGAGCCGCAGATGGACTCCGCGACCCGCGAGCGTGAGCGCGCACGCTGGACGCACGCCGTGGCACGGGCACAGGGCTGGATGGACAGCAGCGATACCGTCCGTGCATGACCTCGCCCCACACCGACACCGAGCTGATCGAGCAGGCCCGCGCGTGGGCCGCCGACGATCCCGACGAGCAGACCCGGGCGGAGCTGGAGGCGGTCCTCGCGGCCGCCGGGCGCGGCGAGGAGACCGACCTCGCCGACCGCTTCGCCGGCACGCTCGAGTTCGGCACGGCCGGGCTGCGCGGCGCGCTCGGCGCCGGGCCCAACCGGATGAACCGGGTGGTGGTCACCCGCGCGGCGGCCGGCCTCGCGGCGTACCTGAAGGACACCGGTCACGCCGGAGGCTCCGTCGTGATCGGCTTCGACGCCCGCCACAACTCCGACGTCTTCGCGCGCGACACGGCCGAGATCATGACCGGCGCCGGCTTCAAGGCTCTCGTCATGCCGCGCACGCTGCCCACTCCCCTGCTCGCCTTCGCGATCCGTGAGCTCGGCTGCGCGGCCGGGGTGATGGTCACCGCCAGCCACAACCCGCCGCAGGACAACGGCTACAAGGTCTACCTCGGCGACGGCAGCCAGATCGTGCCGCCCGCCGACAGCGAGATCGCGGCCCGGATCGCGGCCGTCGGCTCCGTCGCCGACCTGCCGCGCGGTGACGCCGGGAAGGTCGTCGAGGAGCAGATCGTCGACCGCTACCTCGACACCGTCGCCGGGCTGGCCGAGGACGGCCCGCGCGACCTCTCGATCGTCTACACCCCTCTCCACGGGGTGGGCGGCACGACGGTCGCGCAGGTGCTCGAGACCGCCGGGTTCGACGCGCCGCACGTCGTCGAGCAGCAGGAGCACCCCGACCCGGACTTCCCGACCGTGTCCTTCCCCAATCCCGAGGAACCCGGCGCCATGGACCTGGCGATGGCGCTGGCCGCGGAGCAGCGGGCCGACCTGGTGGTGGCCAACGACCCCGACGCCGACCGCTGCGCCGTCGCGGTCCCGGACGCCCACGGCTGGCGGATGCTGCGCGGCGACGAGGTCGGCGCGCTGCTGGCCCACCACCTCATCGCCCGCGGGACGACGGGCACCTACGCCAACTCGATCGTGTCCTCGAGCCTGCTCGGCAAGATGGCCGCAGCCGCCGGCCAGCCGCACGAGGAGACGCTCACCGGCTTCAAGTGGATCGGTCGCGTCGAGGGCCTGGCCTTCGGCTACGAGGAGGCGCTGGGCTACTGCTGCGACCCCGAGCACGTCAAGGACAAGGACGGCGTCTCGGCTCTGCTCCTCGTCTGCGAGCTCGCCGCACAGGCGAAGGCCGAGGGACGCACGCTCACCGACATCCTCGACGACATCGCCCGCGTGCACGGCCTGCACGCCACCGACCAGCTCTCCGTGCGCTTCGACGACCTCGCCGCCATCCCGGCCACGATGGACCGCCTGCGCAGCGCTCCCCCGACCACCCTCGGCGGGCTCGCGGTCGAGAAGGTCGAGGACCTCTCCGAGGGCACGGCGACCCTGCCGCCCACCGACGGGCTGCGCTACTCCCTCGCCGAGGGCGCGCGCGTGATCGTGCGCCCGAGCGGCACCGAGCCGAAGGTGAAGTGCTACCTCGAGGTCGTGATCCCGGTCGAGGCCGGGCCGGACGGCGGCGACGTCGACGCGGCGCGCATCTCCGCGGTCGGCCGGCTCGACGCGATCACGGCCGACCTGCGCGGCGTCGCCTTCGGCCAGCCCCACGGCAGCTGACGTGCGCGCCATCCCACTCGCCATCCCACTCGCCATTCCACTCGCCCTGACCGCCGGGCTGCTGGCGGCCGCGCCCGCCACCGCGACGACGTACGACGACGGGGCGCGGCGGGCAGCGCGGACCTGGCACGTCGGGCCGGGGCAGGAGCTCACCACCCCGAGCGCGGCGGCCGCCGCCGCGCTCGACGGCGACACCGTGCTGATCGCGGCAGGCACCTACACCGGCGACGTGGCCACCTGGACCCAGGACGACCTCACCCTGCGCGGCGTGGGCGGTCGCGCGCACCTGCGCGCCGGCGGACGGGACGCCCAGGGGAAGGCGATCTGGGTGATCGCCGGCGACCGCACGCGCGTGGACCGCATCGAGCTCAGCGGCGCGGCGGTGCCCGACCGCAACGGCGCCGGGATCCGCCAGGAGGGCACCGACCTCATCGTGACCCGCAGCTGGTTCCACGACAACGAGAACGGCATCCTCACCGGCGCCGACCCCGACAGCGACATCGTGATCCGGCGCTCGCGCTTCTTCCGCAACGGGTTCGGCGACGGCTACTCCCACAACCTCTACGTCGGAGCCGTGCGCTCCCTGACGGTGGCCGGCAGCTGGCTCGGCGAGGCCGACACCGGGCACGAGCTGAAGTCGCGCGCCGCCCGCAACACGATCGTCGCCAACCGGATCAGCGACGGCGACGCCACGGCGAGCTACTCGATCGACCTGCCCAACGGCGGGCTGTCCCTGGTCGCCGGCAACGTCGTCGTGCAGGGTCCGCGCTCGGAGAACCCGGCCCTCGTCTCCTACGGCGCCGAGGGCCTGAGCAACCCGTCCCGCACGCTGTGGGTCGTCAACAACACTTTCGTCAACCAGCGCACGAGCGGCACCTTCGTCGCCCTCGCCGACGGCAGCCGGGCGCGGCTGGTCAACAACCTCCTGGTCGGGGCGGGTGACCTCACCGACGGTGCCGCGCGTTCCCGCGCCAACCGGCGGGTGCGGGCGGGCTCGTTCATCGATGCCGGGGCCGAGGACTTCCGCCTGACGCCCTCCTCCCCTGCCGTCGACCGCGGCGTCACGGTGCCGAGGCGCTGGCGCGCCCGCTGGGAGTACGCCGCCCCCGCCGGGGTCGTGCGTCGCCCCGTCGTCGGCCGGACCGACCTCGGCGCCCACGAGCTCCGCTAGTCTCGAGGCATGGTGCGCGGCTGGTGCGAGGTGACGGCGGCCTTCGTGCTGTCCGTCGTCGCCGCCGTGTCGCTGGCGCCGGGCATGACCGACCTCACCGCGCAGGCCGTGATGGTCCTCGCCGCGCTCGTGTCCGCCACTGCACCTGCGGGCGCCCGAGCCCTGCTGGCGTTCCCGGCCGCCGGGCAGCACGCGCTGCTGCCGCGCCGCCGAGCGGCCGACGTGCCCCTGGTGCTCGCCGGCCGCACCACCGACGCGGTGCACCCCGTGCGCCCGCGTGCTCCTGGACTGGCCTGACACCTCGCGCGTCGCGAGGCACGTCCGCCCGTCCCAGCTCACCGTCCAGGAGCCCGCATGTCCCCGCTCGAACCGATCAAGCACGCCGTGGCCGCCGTCCTCGCGGCAGCGCACGACACCCTCACCGCCCTGGGTGCGGCCCCAGGGTCGGCCGTCACCTGGCTGCTCTGCGTCGCCGCCGTCGTCGTCCTCGTCCGGGCGGCGCTGCTGCCGTTCGTCGTCCACGGCGTGCGCCAGGCGCACGCGTCCGCCCGCGCCCGGCCGCACCTGCGCGAGCTCGGCGAGCGCTACAAGGGCAGGACCGATGCCGACAGCGTCAAGAAGATGCTCGAGGAGCGCCGGCAGCTCTCGCAGGAGCACGGCGTCAGCCGGTTGGGGTGCCTCCCGCTGCTGCTCCAGCTGCCCGTGTGGATCGGGCTCTACCACCTGTTGTCCGAGGTAGCGTCCGGCACACCCGTGGGTGCGATGAGCCCGGAGCTCGTCGCCTCGTTCGGGAACGCCACGCTGGCCGGGGTCTCGCTGGCCACCCACGGCTACCTCGGCTCCGGCGGCGCCCACCTCGCGGTGGTCGCCGGCCTCGCGGCCGTCGCGGCCACGCTCTCCTTCGTCACCCAGCACTGGTTCGTGGCCCCCAACACCGTCACCGACGGCCTCCCGGAGGCGATGGCCACCGCGCAGCGACTGATGCCCGGGCTGTCGGCGGCCGGGATCCTCGTCTCCGCCGGCGTGGTCCCCGTCGCGCTGCTGGCCTACTGGATCTTCAGCTCGGCCTGGACGCTGGGCCAGTCGGCGGTCGTCATGCGGTGGTTCCCGACGCCCGGGTCGCCGGCCGCGCGGCGGGCGGGGCTCAAGGCGTGAGGACGATGTTGCCGACCTTGCGCCCGGTGTCGACCACCCGGTGCGCCTCGGCGACGTCGTCGAGGGAGAGCGACCGGCTCACCACGACCCGCAGCTCGCCGCTGGCCACCAGGTCGAGCAGCCGGGAGAAGTGCTCCGGCTTCTCCGGCGACGGGCCGGCGACCACGTCACCACGCGCGCGGATCGTCTGACCCAGGTCGGCCACGGCCAGCAGCAGGACGCCGCCGGGCGCCAGCAGCGCCCGGCCACGGGCGATGTCGACGTTGCCGACCGTGTCCAGCACGACGTCGTACGTCCCGGTGAGGGCGGTGAGCGGCGTCGCGGTGTGGTCGACGACCTCCTCGGCACCGAGCGAGCGGACGAGGTCGGCGTTCGCGCCGCTGCACACGCCAGTGACCCGCCCCCCGGCCAGCCGGGCGAGCTGCACGGCCGAGGTGCCGATCGCACCGGCGGCGCCGTTGACCAGCACCCGGTGCCCGGGGCGCACGCGGTCGTCGAGGTAGTGCAGGGCCGTGGTGCCGCCGAAGAGCACGCCGGCGGCGTCCACGTGCGACACCGCCGCCGGCTTCACGACCAGCCGGTCCGCCCGGGCGACCACGAGCTCGGCGTGCGTGCCCATCCGGGTGCCGGTCATCCCGCACACCTCGTCGCCGACCGACAGCCCGCTGACGCCTGGCCCGACCTCCTCGACGACGCCCGAGAAGACGCCGCCGAGGACGGGGCGCCGCGGACGCCGTACGCCGAACGCCAGGCGCGCGAACGGTGCGAAGCCCCGCGGGAAGCGGGCCCCACGGATCCGGCCGTCGGCGGAGGTGACCGCAGCCGCGCGCACCCGCACCAGCACCCGGCCGTCCCCCCGCAGCGACGGCGCGGGCACCTCGCGCACCTCGACCACCTCCGGCGGCCCGTACCGCTCCACGACTGCTGCCCTCACGACACCGCTCCCTTACACCTGTAAGCCGGACGGCCGCCACGGTAGCCTTACGCCTGTAAGACCGCCAGCCGAGGAGCCGCCATGTCCAGACCACCGCTCTCCCCCGAGCGCGTCGTCGACGCGGCGAGCCGGGTGGCCGACGACGCGGGGCTGGCCGGGGTCAGCATGCGCAGCGTCGGGCGCGAGCTCGGCGTCGAGGCGATGTCGCTCTACCACCACGTCGCCAGCAAGGACGCGCTCCTCGACGGCCTGGCCGACTGGGTCTTCGTCCGCATCGCGACCCCCACGGCCGGCCGTCCGTGGCGCGCCGAGATGGAGGCGCGCGCCCGGTCGGCCCGCGCCGTGCTCGCCGCGCACCCGTGGGGCCTGGGCCTCATCGAGTCACGGCGCTCCCCCGGCCCGGCCACGCTGCGCCACCACGACGCCGTGATCGGCTGCCTGCGCGCCGCCGGCTTCCCGGTGGCGCTCGCCGCGCACGCCTACTCCGTGCTCGACGCCTACGTCTACGGCTTCGTCCTGACCGAGGTGAACCTCCCCTTCCAGCCCGACGAGGGCGCCGAGGACTTCGTCCACGGGCTCGGCGCGGCCTTGGCCGAGCACCCCCACCTCGCCGAGATGGTCGCCGAGCAGGTCGTCGGCCGCGACTACGCCTACGGCGACGAGTTCGACTACGGGCTCACGCTCGTCCTCGACGGCCTCGAGGCGAGGTTCGCGGCGCTCGAGGGCTGAGGGTCGCTGACGGGTCGCGAGCTCAGAGGAAGAACGACGCCACGAGCAGCACGACCGACGCCGCGATGAGCCCCGTGGGCAGCCACGCCCGCTCACGTCGTACGGCGTCGGGCAGCGCCAGCTGCTCCGCCGAGCCCGGCCGCACGCCGGCCGCGGACCGCGCGCCGTCGACGAGCTCGTGGAGGCGGTGCTCGACGAAGTCGGCGTAGGGCATCCCCTCCTGCGGTCCGGCGTCGGCCGCGGTGCGGTGGCGGGTCTGCGCCGCCTTGCGCCAGGTGCGGCCCACGACCGTGGACACCCACCGGCGGTCGGCGGCGCGGACCGCCACGACCTG
>CAZDAO010000058.1:0-13173 GCA_964503015.1 uncultured Nocardioides sp.
GAGCGCGCAAGGCGAACAAGTAGTCGTGCCCGACGACATCGGCGAGCGGCTGGCGCGCTGGCTGGAGGAGCTCGGGCTCTCCGACCAGCTCGGCGCCGCCGGCTTGCCGACGTACGACCGCGCGGACGGTGTCGTGCGCTGGCGCGAGCCGGGGACGGTCGAGCCGCTCAGCGACGAGCGCTTGGCCGACCTCGACCGCCAGCTGCGCGCGCAGGGCGAGGACCCGACGTACGCCGTGCCTGTCGCGCTCGTGCGGCTCCGACGCGAGGCCCGGGAGCGGGCCCGGCTGCTGGACGGCGGGTGGCTCGACTACGCCGGGGTCGCCGCGCTGCGCGGCACCTCCGAGGACGCGGCCCGCTTCGCGGTGCACAAGGCCGCCAGCAGGCGCGCGCTGCTGCTGGTCCAGCAGCAGGGGGCGACCCTCGTGCCGTCGTTCCAGCTCGACGAGGCGGGCGAGGTGCGCACCGAGCTGCTCGCCGTGCTGGAGACCCTGCTGTCGGCCGGGATCGACCCGTGGCGCGCGTGGATCTGGCTGACCACTCCGGCCGGTCTCCTCGGCGGCGAGGTGCCGCACGAGCTCGCGCGCCACCCCGAGGAGCTGCCGGTCGTCCAGCGCGCCGCGGTCGCGCTCGCAGAGCGCGCCCACTGAAGTCGTCGGGCCGCAGGCGCTGTCAGACCGAGCAGTTCGTCTTGTAGGCCATGTTGCCGATCCACACGGCGTGGGTGCCGTACTGGTCGGTGTCGCGGTTGGACCAGAAGCGCAGCGTGATGCTCTTGGTCGTGCCGGTGAAGGAGACCCGCACCTGACGGGATGCGTCGTTGTTGGAGCTGGGCGTTCCGTTGGTGAAGGTCGTCTGGCGGATCGGGTCGGTGAGGGAGCCCGTGCCCGTGACGAGGGTGTTGCCGGGCATGACCGGAGCGGTGGTGAAGCCGGACGCCGAGTTGATGATGGCGAGCCGGTCCCAGTACGACTGATACCAGCTGTTCGTGGTGTCGAGGTCACTCACCGTGAACGCCAGCAGCGACACCGACCGCCCGAACGTGAGCGTGACGTCCTGGTAGCGGCTCGGATTGGTCCCGCTGGTCGCGCGCGGGACGTTCTCGAGCTCGAGCCACCCGCTGAGCGGGAACGCCGGGTCGGACGTGCTCAGGTTGTAGCGGCCGAGCGCCACCCCGTTGGCGACGGAGGTGACACCCAGTGTCGTGCCGTCGCTGCCCAGCTTCTTCGCGAGGTCCATCGTGTACGCCGGCTGGCCGGCGCAGTTGGAGGCGGCGTACGCCGGCGCGGTCGCGGCGACCGCCACCACCGGCACGCTCCACGCCGCCCCGCGCACGAGGGTGCGGCGGCTCGGGGCCAGCTCTGCCATGCGTCACCTGTACCAGTCGGGAGCGGTGCTTGTCCGCTTCACCCTAGGTACGGCGCCGGATGCGCGCAGGGCTTTGTCGAGATCGACGGTGTGACGTGCGTCAGCAGGCCTTGGCGCTGAAGGTGAAGTCGCTGAGGTAGATCGCCTGCTGCCCGCCTGCGGTCGCACTCCAGAACTGGATCGTCATCGACGAAACCGAAACCGAGGAGTCGAAGGCGATCTTCACGTTGCCTCCGCCTTCGTCAGCATCGAAGGTCCTGTCGCTGCTGTTCTGGCGGAAGGCCGTCGAAGACCCGGCGCCGGTGCCGCTCATGTTGGCGCTCAGGGTCGGTGTGAACGCCGCCGAAGTACCGGTCGGCGTCAACGCCGTGAGCTCCACGCGGTCCCAGTACTGGTCGAACGTCGAGTCGATGTCGGTGATCGAGAACTGCAGGCCCCGTACGGGGCGGCCGAACGTCACGACGATCTGCTGGCGACGGGTGCGCTCTCCCGAGATCGGGCTCTCGTGCCGGATGTACAGGCCCTTGCCCTGCCCCAGCCCGCCGACGTTGGGCTCGGAAGAGATGGTCAGGTTGAGGTTCTGGTCGCGGCGGTCCCGGAGTGGGCCGCCCCCCTCCCGGATCCACGAGCTCGCAAAGCCCACGGCGAGGGCGGTCCCGCCGCTCCCGGAGGGCGCGCCGACCGAAGCGGAGCCTGCCGTGTAGTTCGACCGGGACCACGTGGTCAGGCCCGTGGCCGTCGTGCCGCCGTTCCAGTCCAACCGGTACGCGACTTCGGTCGAGCCACACGATGCGGCGAAGGCAGGTGCGGTGGCGGCCATCGAGACGACCGGGACGCTCCACGCGGCGCCGCGCACGACCGAGCGTCGAGAAGGTCGTACGGTCTGGCGCACGTTGGTGTCGATCAGCATCTTGATGAGCCCCACAGTTCTGGCGAACCCCCACGGCCGCCTGGTTGTTGAAAACGGTAGGTCCGCCGTGTTCACGATTCGGTAACAACTGAACTCAGCACGGTGCGACTTTGGCACCCGTACGTGATCTGGCTCACTTCAGACACTTCTCCGGCCCTGCTCCTACGATGCGGGGCATGCCCAGCGCGCCGACAGCCTCGTTGCTCGTGCTGCTCACGCTGGCGGTCGTGCTGGCCGTGAGCGCCGGCGCCAAGCTGCGGGCCCCGGTGGCTTTCGAGGACGCGTTCGTCTCGCTCCGGGTGCCGTCATGGGTGCCGCGGCGCCTCACGAGCCGGGCGCTGCCATGGGTCGAGGCCGCTCTGGGCGCACTCCTCGTGGTCGCACCCAGCGCGCTGCTCGTCGGGGCGGCTGGTCTCGTCGCGGCGCTCCTGGCGACCTACACGGCGCTGATCGCCCGCGCGCTCACCTTCGCCGAGCCCGTGGACTGCGCCTGCTTCGGGGCGCTCGGCAGCCAAGCGGTCGGCCGCGTGACGCTGGTGCGCAACCTCCTGTTGCTCGTGCTGGCGGGCGTTGCGGTCTGGGTCGGACTCTCCGGAGGGTCGGTCCACGAGGCGGTCGCCGACCTGCGGGGTCCTGACTGGTGGGCGCTCGCAGCAGCACTCGCCGCCGTCGCCACTACGGTGACCATCGTCGGCGGCCGGCCAGCGCCAACGATCACGTCCACAGGCGAGCCCGAGCTCGACTACGAGCGACGTCCCATCCCCTACGGCGTGCTGACGATGCCCGACGGAACGACGACGACGCTCGCCGAGCTCGCGTCGACCCAGGCGCGGCTGCTCGTCGTGCTCAACCCGCACTGCGGGCCGTGCGTGCGGACCGCAGAGAAGCTCGACGCGTGGGCGGACCGGCTGGCGCCCGGGGTCGGTGTCGTCGCCGTCCACCCCGTGCCCGGGCTCGACTTGCCGCACCGTACGGTCCCCGCGGCGGTCGAGCCGGAGCACAACGTGCGGCGGATCTTCTCCGTCGGCGCCCCGGGAGCGGTCCTGCTCGGCGCCGACGGCCTGATGGCCGGGGGCCCGGTCGCGGGCGCCGGTGACGTCGAGCGGTTCGTGGAGGAGATCCTGGGCGAGCTCGAGAGCGCCGACGCGAGCCCGCCGTCCTGAGCGCGGCTCCGGAGAGCCGGGACCCCCTCATGCCACGCGTCGGTGGCGAACGCGGCCCGAGGACCGCTGTCGCTGCCTAGGATCGGGCGGTGCCCTCCGTCGCGATGTCCGTCGTCGTCCCGACACGCGGCGGTGCAGGCAGGCTCCCGATCCTCCTCGAGGCCCTGACGGCGCAGTCGGTGCCCGAACCGTGGGAGGTCGTGGTCGTGCTCGACGGGGACCTCGACGGCACCCGTCAGCTGCTCGACGCCTACGCCGACCGGCTCCCGTTGCGCGCGGTGGAGCTCGCGGGCGGAAGCGGCGTCGCCGCTGCGCTCGCGGCGGGGTACAACGCCGCACGCGGCGAGATCGTGATGCGGTGCGACGACGACCTGACGCCGGGCGAGGGCCTGGTCGCCGGCCACCTCGCACACCACCGGGGACGACCGGCAGGGGCACCGCCGCTGGGCGTCGTGTCACTCACGCGCGACGTCTTCGCGGACACCGCGTACGCCACGGCGTACGGGCGCCACGCCAACGAGCGTCTGCTCGCACAGGCCTACGCCCGACCGGCCGAGGACCGCTGGATGCACTGGGCCGCCTGCAACTCGGTGCCCCGGTCCGCCTACGAGCTCGTCGGCGGCTTCGACACCGGCATGAGCTACCGGGAGGACTCCGAGCTCGGGCTCCGGCTCGCGCGCGCGGGCGTGGAGATCGTCATCGACTCGCGCCTCGAGGTCGAGCACCGCGGACCGGCCGCCGACGTGTCGACACGGGCCGCTCGCGCCTTCACCTCCGGGGCGTCCACGGTGGCGTTCGAGGAGCGGCATCCGGATCTCGCTCGGCGCGAGCACGAGAATCGCCGGGGCACGTGGGACATGGTCGTCGGCTGGGCCGCCCGGCGGATCGCCTCCCGCGACGATGCGCTGGCGCTCGGACGACGTGTCGACGCACTGCTGCCAAGACTGCCCTCAGGCATCCGAGGCAAGGCGGTGGCGTGGGCGGTGGAGGCAGCCGCCGTGGCCGGACGGCGCGTGGGTGACTCGAGGTGGGACCGCGACACCGGGGCGCCACCGGTGACGACCGTCAGCGCCGTGATCCCCCACTACGGCGATCCGGGGCCCACCATCGCGCTCATCGCCCAGCTCGAGCGACAGACACACCGGGTGGAGATCATCGTCGCGGACGACGCCTCACCCACGCCCTTCCCGGAGACGCCCGGTGCCCACGTCGTACGTCGAACCGGCAACGGTGGTTTCGGGGCCAACGTCAACTCCGGCGCTGCCGTCGCTTCCGGACAGGCCCTGCTCGTGCTGAACAGCGACCTCGAGGTCGACCGGGCCTTCGTCGCCGACATGGTGGCGGCAGCCGCCGTCCACCCGCGCGCGGTGCTCGCCCCGAAGATGGTCGACCAGGCGGGGACCGAGGCCTGGGTCGGTCGGAAGTTCCCGCGCATCCGCCACGACGTCGCGGCGTGGCTGACTCCACTGGCTCGGTTCCGCCACACGACAGCGTGGCATCGCGCCGTCGGGCACGACGTCCGTGCCCATGGCGCGGAGGCAGAGGTCGACTGGGTCGTCGGCGCTGCTCTGTGGATCCCGACCGAGGAGTTCCGTGCCGTCGGCGGGTTCGACGAGAGGTTCTTCATGAACTCCGAGGAGGTCGACCTGCAGCGACGGCTACGTCAGCGCGGCGTCACCGCGGTCGCCCTCCAGCGGCCGGTCGTCGTTCACGCGGGCGGCGGTTCGTCACCGTCCGAGGCGCGCCGCCGCTGGCTCGTCGAGGGGCGCATGCTGTACGCCGACAAGTGGGGGTCGCGGCGCCGCCTGCAGGCCGCGCTCGGCGCGGCGACCTGCGCCAACCTGCTGGTCAACGTCGCCAGGTGCGCGACCGGACGCCAGGTGCGCCCCCTCGAGGTGGCCAAGACGGAGCTGGGGATGATCCGCGGCGGCCGTTCACGTGGCTCGGTCTGACGACCAGGCCCGCAGAGCTGCCTGCTCGTCGAGGATTCGCCGATGGTCGAGCGCCAAGGCGTCCCATTGCTCGTCCAGCTGCTTCTCGATGACCGAGAATCGGTGGCGCCAGTCGAGATGAGCCAGGGCGTGGAGGCGCGTCTGCACGGCGCTCGTAGGAGTCCACGCTCTGACCTGCTCGGACAGGACATCCAGCCCAGCGCCGACGTCGTCCCACGGGACCTCGACGTTGCTCTCTCCGGCGAGCAGGTCTGCGGACGCGCTGGCGGGCAAGGTGCCGAGAGACCGCGCACCGCTTGACCACGCGTCGGCCCACCGCGGTGTCAGGTACTCGCGGGTCGGGTGTGTGTACGCGGCTGCGCTGACCCGGTTGCTGAACGCCGCCACGAAGCGGGCGCGACGTTCCCACGACCAGAGCAGCTGCATGGCACCGGCGGCTGTCGGCGACGTCGGCGGTCGTCCCGCGAAGCGAAGGCCACGGCGTGCGGCTTCAGCTGACACCAGCTCGTCGTCACTCCACGCAGGGGGCATCCGGCCCACGCGCAAGAGGTCGATGTCGCGTTCGCGACCGGGGTCGAAGTGGTTGCCCAACGTGTCCGCCCCGATCGGAAGGTGGACGATCTCAGTGCCTGTGGCTGTCCGCCAGGCGTCGATGTTCTCCGCCTCGGAGATGTAGATCGTGTCGAACTGCCCGAGCCGCTTGGCGAGTCGCGGGATCCGGTCGTCCCACCAGGAGTCGATGACCCAGGCCGACACGCTGCGGAGTCCCCGCCATCCCGGGAGGTCCACGAGGGACATCAGGTTCCCGGGGACGGGGCAGACCACAAGTACGTCCTCCGCCCCACGCCGCATCCGCGGGACCACGCTCGCCAGCTTGTCGAGCCGGGACCAGGAGCGCTCGTAGGGAACCACATGCACGTCGGCGCCGGCCAGCTCTGACAGCAGGCCGACCATGTGGTTGATGGGTTGCCAGCCCAGGTCTGCGGAATGGGTGTGGACGATCTGCAACCGTCTACCTCGCGTCCTTCGGTGGAAGCTTCTCCTCGCCGGCAGCCGTCGCTCGTGTCGAATCCCGTCCGACCGGATCGTCTGCCTAGGTAGTATGACGCCGCAGTGACATGCTCGCTCGAAAGGCCGGCAATGCGCATCAATGTCGTTCACGCCGTGCCCCGGACGTCGTCCGCGTTCGGCATTGCTGACGACGGCTTCACCGCAGCCATGGAGCTCGTGGGAGACCGACACGAGGTGCGATGGCTCAACGTCCACCCACACAACGCGGATGCCAAGGCCAACGCCGCGTTGATCCGGGAGTGCGACTTCGTCCTCGTGCGCAGCGACTGGGGTTGGCTTCCGTGTCGCGCGGCGGATCGCGCCTTGTCCAACAGGCCCGACATTCCCGTGGGCTTGCTGATCGCGGGCTCTTCTCCTGCCCCACCACTCGTGTCCCAGCAACGGTTCGACGTCCTCTTCTACGAGACATCGTGGTACGCACCATTCGTCGCGGAGCACCCACGGGCCATCGAGGCCTTCGGAGTCGACACCCGTGTCATGTACGACAGGGCCTACGCCACCCGTGAGTGGGACTGGCTGATGGTCGGCCGATTCGCAAGCTTCAAGCGACCCGAGACACTGATCGCCAAGCAGGGCAAGCGACTGGCGATCGGCGACATGTCCGCGGCCCGGCCAGAGCTGATCGAGCCCCTCCGAGCTGCGGGCATAGAGCTGCGCGACCAGGCCAGCCAGGCAGATCTCGCAGACCTCTACAACCGTGCGAAGCACGTACTGGTTCCGTGCACACTGCAGGGCGGCGGGGAGCGCGCGGTGTGGGAGGCACGCGCCTGCGGATGCGAGGTGGAGATCGCACCGGACAACCCCAAGCTCGCTTCCCTGCTCGAAGGCCCGGTCGCCAGCCACGCGGACTACGCGCAGCGCCTGCTCACCGGCATCGAGGAAGCGGCTCGCGCTCCACTGGACCCGGACATCAAGTTGGAGGGTCAGAAGCTCGCCCGTTGGATGGTGTGGTCGGACAAGGCGCGTCGAGCCCCGTCCACGGTCCGGATCCGGACCCGCAGCCTCGTCAGCAAGGCGTCGGTGGGCTTCGGGGCTTCCCGTTGGGGTCGCGCGCCCGTCAGTCCGGAGCGCTGAGGAGCTGACGCGGAGGGACCCGCTTGAGGATCCGGTAGCGAACGTGTCCCTCCAAGGACCCGAGGTCTGCTCCTAGACGTCGAGCCCACTCATAGCGGGTACGCCGGTCGGTCCAGACGCTGGGCCGCAGCGCCAGCAGCGCTCGGATCACCGCCCCGACAGTCCACCTCAGGCTCGGACCAACGATCCCCGGCTGGTCCCGGAACCGCACCCAGAGCAGGATCCCTTGACTGGTGTACCCGCGCTCCTGCCTGAACACCGTGCGTGCGGAAGCTCGTGGTCGGTAGTAGAGGTAGCAGCCCGTCGCCACCGCCACATCGAGACCGTGCAGCTGCGCCCGCCAGGAGAAGTCGACGTCCTCGCACCCTCCGCGATAGCTGTTGTCATACCCGCCGACCGAGAGGTAGTCCTCTCGCCAGATCGCCATGCTGCCGGCGAGCACGCACGGCATTAGTCCCATGTAGGTGCCGAGGTCGTCCCCGAAACTCGGATCCTCCGGGATCCAGCCGACCGGCGTCTCGTCCGTCACCCGCACGATCGGACCCGAGACGAGAACGCGTCCGCGGTCAAGGGCACCAGCCATCCGCGAGACCCAGTGAGGACTGACGACATCGTCGGCGTCACAGAACAGCAGCTTCGGTCCTCGGGCGCAGGCGGCGCCCACGTTGCGGGCGAAGCTTGCTCCGCGATGTGCCGACCCGTCGACCCACCTGATGTCCAGTCGCCCTGACCACTCCTCGACCACGGCGGCGGTCTCGTCCACCGAGCCGTTGTCGACCACCACGACCTCGAACGGAGGTGCGTCGAGCTGGCCGGCGAGTGCCGTCAACTGCTGGGGGAGGCTGTCGGCCGCATCCAGGGCGGGGATCACCACACTGACGGACGGCACCTGGCGGGGGTCGGTCGGCTGAGGCACTTCACAGTCTCCCGAGCTCGACCAGGCGCGCGAAGGACGCGTTCGTGTCGACGACCTCGCCGAACGTGCCCGCTGCCGCCACCCGGCCCTGGTCCAAGAAGATGACCTCGTCACAGTTCCTCACCGTCGACAGACGGTGGGCGACGATGATCGTCGTCACGCGACCCCGTAGGTCGGACAACGTCGCTCCGATCCGACTCTCGGTCTCGTTGTCCAGCGCAGAGGTGGCCTCGTCGAGCACCAGCAGGGACGGGTTGACGAAGAGCGCGCGTGCGATCCCCGTTCGCTGACGTTGTCCCCCGGACACCCGGCTTCCCCGCTCTCCCAGCTGGGTGTCGAGGCCGTCCGGCAGCCCGGCCACGAGCTCCTCCAGATGAGCCAGGCGTATGGCGCCCATCACCTTCTCGTCCGCATCGTCCGGTTCCAGACCCAGCGTCACGTTGTTGCGCAAAGTGTCGTCCAGGAGGAACACGTCCTGGGGCACCAGTCCAATGGACCGCTGCCACGCGGAGATGTTCTGGTGGACGGATACCCCGTCGACGCAGATCTCACCCGAGTCCGGGACCTGGAGGCCGAGGAGAAGGTCGACCAGCGTGCTCTTCCCGGACCCGCTCGCGCCAGTGATGGCAAGTGACCTCCCCGCCGCGACCTGGAACGAGACGCCGTCGATCACCGGACGGGTGGCGTCGGGGTAGGTGAACCGCAGGTCGTCGACCGCGAGGGAGTCGTGGATGCCGAGCGGCTCGACCCGGTCGCGTGGGTCCGCCGATCGTGCGCTGGCCGCAGCGGGCAGGTCGGACACGAGATCCGCGACGACACTCTCCATCTGAGGAAGCCCGGTGCGGATGGTGCTTGCCATGGCGACCAGTCGGCTGGCGGACGGCAGGAGCCGAACGCCTGCTGCGACGAACACTGCCAGCAGGGGCAGAGACTCCGCCGGGTCGCTCGTGACGCTGACGATGCCCACGACCAGCAACGTCACGACGATGAAGAGCCACTCCATCACGTACTTCGGCAGCTCGCTCAGGAACGTGCTCGCTGCACCGGCACGGGCGGACGCGTAGCGTGCGCGGCCGAACTCGTCGAGGAAGTGCTGCTGCGTGTTGCGAACCTTGATCTCCTTGATGCCGCCGATGGCGTGAAGCGTCGTCCGGTAGGCCACCACCCCTTCATCGACGAGGGTCTCACCAGCCCGTACAGCATGACTCTTCACTGCCGCACTCAGGATCCAGACGGCCACTCCGAAGAAGCTGAAAGCCACCAGTGCGGGCAACGGCATCACGACCAGCAGGAAGACCAGCAGTCCGGCGATCGTGAAGAGCTCGACCGCCGACTGGATGATGGGAGCGACCACGTTCCCGTACACGCTGGACGCTCCGTCGTACATCGTGCGGATGAAGTACGCCGTGTTCTTGGAGACGACTCGCTGGTAGGGACCGTTCAGGTAGCCAGTGAGCAGCCGGTGCGCGGTCTCTGCCTGCTGCGCGCCCACGTAGCCCAGGACCCACCGGCGGAACGCGAGGCCCAGAACGGTCTTGAGGGTGAACACAAGGAGGACCAGGGCGCTGAGCACCGCGAGCAGCCCTTGGCCGCTGAGGTCTTCGAGGGACCTGAGGACGGAGGCCATCGCGCCCAGGTCGGCTTCCTGTGTCGTCAGCTGCTGCATCAGCAGCAGGAGCAGGAACATGCCGAGGATCTCGATGACGGACAGCAGGATCGAGCCGACGAGCACCCACACCAGGCGCCGCCGCGTGCGCGGCGAGAACAATACACCGGAGCCGCTCGGAAGGTAGCCGCGCACCACATTCACGAGCACATCCCGCGCGCCCATCAGTCCTCCAGAAGTTGCAGCCGTCGGCGTAGCCACCGCACGCACGGACGGGGACGGCTCCCAATGTAGGTGACTGGTCGGCGGGCGCGGGCAACTTGGCGACATGGGCGTTGCCCGTGAACCCGTCCCCCGAGCGAGCAACCTCACTAGAGTGACCCGCGTGAACCCATGGCGGCGCCTGATCGAAGCCCCGCCGTCCTGGCGATGGCGCGTCTCTGCGTTGACGACGTCCGTGCTCTATCGCCGCGCCTTCGGCAGCATCGGTCAGGGCACAGTCATCGTCCGACCCCACAAGCTGCAGGGAGTCGAACGCATCCACCTCGGAGCCGGCTGCTCGATCTTCGAGGGTGCGTGGCTCGCAAGCGAGCCCGGCGGCGGGGCCCTGCGCATCGGTGACAACACCTACCTCGGCCACGAGGTCCACCTGCACGCGCTGGATCCGGTGACCATCGGTTCGGGCTGCGTCGTTGCGGACGGGGTGTTCGTCGGCTCCTCCGACCATGACCGTGTGGACCGCCACCAGGTCCACGGCTCGGGACCCATCACCATCGGTGACCGGGTGTTCCTGGGCCAGAGGTGTGTCGTCCTGGGCGGCGTGACCATCGGCGACGGCGCCACCGTCGGCGCGCACGCGGTTGTCACCAGGGACGTCGCTCCCGGGCAGACCGTGGTGGGCGTACCGGCCCGTCCCGTGGGCGGTTGACGCGGTGCGCGTGCTGCTCGTCAGCCCGGGTTTCCACGGCTACCACTCCGCGATCTCGGCTGCGCTGGCCGCGAGGGGCCACGTTGTCGCCACCCACGTGTACGACCACCACGGCAGCTTTTCCGCCAAGGGCTGGCACCAGCTGCGGCACCAGCTGCCCCACAAGATCGGTGCGGGCGCGTTGCGCGGTCTCGGACGGGAGGAGACCGCACGTGCAGTGACTGCGGTCGACAGGTCTGCACCGCAGGCGGTGGTAGTCGTCAAGGGAGACTCGCTCGGGGAGGAGTTCTGGGAGTCGATCGCCGGTCGTCCCCGCGTGACGTGGCTTTACGACGAAGTACGGCGCACGCGGTTCGACTCGGAACGACTGGCATCCATCGGCCCCGTGGCGACCTACTCCCCGGACGACTTCGTCGACCTCGACGCAGCCGGACTGAACGTGACCTACCTTCCTCTCGCCTTCGACCACCGGTTGGTGGCTTCCCCCACCACGGATCACACTCCGCAGATCACGTTCGTCGGTGCGCGCTACCCGTCGCGGGAGGCCGTGCTGACCACCCTCCACGACCACGACGTCCCGGTGCGGGCCTACGGTCGGGACTGGTCGCGCCACCTCTTGGACCGGCTGCGCACCTGGCGCATCGGCAGCCCCGACATCCCGGCCGAGCGCGACGTGTCGCGTACCGAGGCGTACGACGTCATGGCCGCGTCCGCCGGGACCCTGAACCTCCACGGCGACCAGGACGGCTTCACCATGCGCACCTTCGAGGCGGCCGGCGTCGGTGGCGTCCAGCTCATCGACCGAGCGGACGTGGTGAACCTCTACGAACCAGGCACCGAGGTGCTGCCGTGGTCGGAGATCGAGGAGCTCGTCGACCTCTGCGAGCGCGCGCTGGGCGACCCCACGTGGTCCGGCGCCATCCGCTCGGCGGCGCGGGCCCGGACACTCGCCGAGCACACCTTCGACCACCGAGCTGCCGTCCTGGAGGACCTGTGGGACACGGCCTGAGGTACCCCGCCGACCTGGTCGCGTGGCGTCGTTGGCACGAATCCCGGCACCCGGTCCGATTCGCCGCACGGTCGGTCAAGGGGAGGGTGCGGCCACCGGCCTCGGCGAGCGTCGACCTGCTCCGCCCGCCCGGAGGGGCTGACCTGCTGGTCGCTGTCGAGGCGACCCACACGAGTGTCGACCGTGCTGTCGTCGCTCCCCTGGCCCACCTACCAGCCGAGCGGACCGCGGTCATCGCACCTGTGGGCTGGCAGCCGCCTGCGGCGTACGCCGACCATCGCCGCACCACGGTCGCAATCGATGGTCTCGCCGAGCAGATGGACCCGTCGGTCGTCCTCGCCGCGGGTCACTACACCGAGATCGGCGAGGCTGCCTTCGCCCTGGCGGAGGAACGGGAGCTGCCCTTCTTCGTCTCCCAGCACGGCGCGCTGACGCCGTACGCCCCTCCCCTGCCGCGGGCGGCCCGCCTGCTCGCGTGGAGCGAGGCGGACGGCGCGTTCTGGACGTCGGGCCGGCAGGACGTGGACGTGTCGGTGACCGGCAGCCAGCTGCTGTGGGGAGCCGCGGACGCCCAGCTCACCTTCACAGACGCGGGTGCCGGTAGGCCGCTGACCTACCTCGGCCAGGGCCACGCGGCGGAGGTCCCACGCGCTCGGCTGGCGCACGCCGCGCTCACCACCTGCCGCGAGCGTGAGGCCGTCTATCGGCCGCACCCGAGCGAGCGCGACATCACCTCGCGAGTGGTGCTGGCGGCCTACGAGCGTGCGGGGATTCGGGTGGACCGGAGCGCCAGGCCGTTGGTCGAGCTGGCCGCCCCGATCGTGAGCGTCTTCTCGACCGGCGTCCTGGAGGCGGCGGCGCAGGGGCGCGACGCCTGGGTCGACTTCCCGCGTCCTCCCGCATGGCTGAGCGAGTTCTGGGAGCGTTACGGCATGCACCGTCTCGGCTCCGACCCCACGCCCGCACCGCCCCGACCCGGGGTGGAGCCGGCACGGCGGGTCGCGGAGATCCTGCTCGAGGCGGCCGCGTCGTGACCCTCTGCGTCATCCCGGCACGCGGCGGCTCCAAGGGTGTGCCGCGCAAGAACCTGCTCGACGTCGGCGGCAAGCCGCTGATCGTGTGGACGATCGAGCAGGCGCTGGCCGTCCCGGAGCTCGACGTCCTCGTCTCCACCGAC
>CAZDAO010000059.1:0-13163 GCA_964503015.1 uncultured Nocardioides sp.
AACACAGGAGGAGACACCGCATGAGGAAGCACCACTCCGCACTCGGGGGAGTGGCCCTCGCCCTGGCCCTCACCCTTACGGGCTGCGGCGGCGACGACCCCGACCCCAAGGCTGAGGAGACGCCCACCGAGACTCCCTCGCAGACACCCACCAGCACGCCGACCCCGAAGACACCCGAGGAGAAGGCGGCCGCCCAGCTCACCAAATACCTCGAGGTGAGGGACGTGGCGCAGCGGGAGCGGACGATCAACTTCAAGACGCTCAACCCGGTCGCGACGGGCGACGAGTTCCTCGAGCTGCAGGACACCGTGGTGGATATGACACAGGCGGATGTAACCAAGACAGGGGACTACGTCCACACGCTTGGAGATCCCCGCAACCGCGGCAACTCGATCGAGATCACGGACTGTGAGGACCGCTCGGGTGTGACCGTGAAGGTGAAGGGCAAGGTGCGGACGCCGGACTACAAGGCACCGGACGGCAATCCGCTCCGCAACCCAGTGCCCATCGAGTACACGCTGGTCAAGGACAAGGGTGCGTGGAAGGTCTCCGAATCCGATCTGGTTTGGGACCAGTCATGCTGAGGCGCATCCTTGCTCTGCTGGCGATGCTCGGCGCATCGCTCGTGGTGATCGTCGCGGTGGCGCCCTCAGCCAGCGCTGACTGCAACGTCGACGAGGAGACCGGCGAGGTCGTCTGCGAAGACGAGGATGGCGGCGACACCGGCGGCGACACCGGGAACACCGGCGGCTCGTCGACCTGCAGTTACGCAGGGAACGAGATCCCCTGCACAGGCCCCGATGGTTCGGTCTGGAGCAGCACGTACAAGTGCTGGATCGGGGAAAGGGGACCCGACGACATGGTCCCGCCCGAGGGCCAGACCAAGGAGGACGGATTGTGGCACGTCTGCTATTTCCCGCCGCCGGGATTGTCCTGGGAGTACATCTGGATCGAGACCGGCGAGGTGGGCATCGACCCGGTGGTCCTTGCCCAGCGCGCGATCGCCTCGATGGATCTTGACCCGATCAGCATCGGGATCGTGCCGGAGTCCGGTGCCGACCGCGCTGGCCTGGTCGGGCTGCCGGTGTGGATGTGGGTAGACAGCCCGACAGACGACACCTTCGGCCCGATCACCGCCTCGGCCAGCGAAGGATCGGTGTCGGTCAGCGCAACCGCCAACGTCTCAAGCATCGTGTGGGACATGGGCGACGGGACGAAGGTGACCTGCACCGGCAAGGGCACCTCGTACGCCGACCGGTACGGGAAGCAGGACTCGCCGACCTGCGGGCACCGCTACGCGAAGATGTCGAGCGACCAGCCCGACGGTGCGTACCAGGTCACGGCGACTAGCCACTGGGTGGTCGAGTGGACCGGTGGCGGCCAGTCCGGAACGATCGAGTTCGACCTGACCACGGAGCCGCTGCCGATCCGCATCGGCGAGGCCCAGGTGCTGACGCAGTGACGGGCATCGTCCGTCAGTAGCTGCCACTCTGCTGGCCACAGGAGACAGGTCCCCGTCCTCGGAGCAGGACGGGGGACCTGTTGTCCCTTTCTACAACCGCCACCGCGGCTGTGAGGCATGAGAAGGCCCCAGGCGTCTCGGGTCACCTGGGGCTTCGGCGCCAAGTAGAGCACGGCCAACGTAGGAGGCGCAGGAGAATCGGAAACTGGCGCTCCCTACAGCCCTAGTAGGCCGTGCCCTCGCTCGTTCGACCGGCGGAGCTCGACCGGCGGAGCTGCGGGAGCAACGGGATTTGCGCCGGCCCATCGGACTGACAGTTGCTCTGGTGCGGAAGTGATCGATGGGGCAGGGGTGGTTTACCACCGACCGTCGGTTCGGGGCGATACGCTGCACCAACGACAGGGGTGATGCGGGATGGCCACAACGACTTCAATCGAGTGGACGGAGGTCACTTGGAACCCCGTCACAGGGTGTGATCGCGTCGCGGCGGGGTGCGACAACTGTTATGCACTCACCCTCGCGAAGCGGCTGAAGGCGATGGGAGCCGAGAAGTACCAGAAGGACGGCAACCTACGTACCTCTGGTCCCGGCTTTGGTGTGACGCTACATCCATCAGCTCTCAACCAGCCTCTGTCCTGGCGATCGCCACGGGTCGTGTTCGTCAACTCGATGAGCGACCTGTTCCACGCCAAGGTGCCGCTGGACTTCATCCGCGACATCTTCGACGTGATGCGAGAGACGCCGCGGCACACCTACCAGGTGCTGACCAAGCGAGCGCACCGAATGGCGCGGATCGCCGACTTGCTCGACTGGCCCGACAACCTCTGGATGGGCGTCTCGGTGGAGTCGTTCGACGCTGTCGACCGGATCGACCACCTGCGAGCGGTGCCTGCGGCAACCCGGTTCCTGTCCTGCGAGCCGCTCATCACCGCCCTGCCAAGTCTCAACCTCGAGCTGATCGACTGGGTGATCGTCGGCGGTGAGTCAGGACCGCGAGCACGCCCGATGAATCCCGCCTGGGTGGAGGACATCCGCGACCAGAGCGTCGAGGCCGGGGTGGCGTTCTTCTTCAAGCAGTGGGGCGGTCGGACCCCGAAGGCCAACGGCCGCGAGCTCGACGGGCGCACCTGGGACGACATGCCAGAGCTGGCGGTCGCGCCGGCTTAGCCAACCGGTTTGCGGATCACGTGCTGGTGGGGCTTGCTCCCCTTCGTCACGAACTCGATCTCACCGGACTTCACGAGCGCGCGGAGCGCAGCGGTGAACGGCGTCTCCTTGGCCTCGCCGTACAGGTCTCCGTAGATGGCCCCGAAGTGCTGGACGACCGTCTTCTGCTGACCGTCGGCGGTCAGGTTGCGAAGGTTGTCAGTGACGTGCTCGATCGCGGCCGCGTGCTCGCGCCTGATCTGCTCGGCGACTGGGTCCTCGAGCTCCAAGGGCAGCATGTCGACGGCGTCATCGGAGGAGTCCGCCCCGAGGAACTCGAGCCACTTCTCACGCGCCTTTGCGGCGGCGACGCCGAAGACCCAGAATCCGTGCGCGTTCTGGGTCAGGAAGATCAGGTAGTAGACCGGCTGGTGATGGGTCTTGCGTCGGACCGGTGCGACGACGAACCCGTAGCCGGTGTTGGCCGTGAGCCTCCTCGCGTACTCGGAGGCGACTGCGTCGGCCGCCGACTCCCAATTCGCACCGCCTGAAGCCTTGTGGGCGTGCAACGCGACGTCGCGCCACCAGTCGCCGCCACAGACCTTGTCCGCCTGGGCGACGCCGCCGAGATCGAACTGGCCCTTCTTCAGCTGACCGCCCGCACGCCGGATCAGGTCAGCACTGAAGTTCAGCAGAACCTCGGTCGCCGGCCACTTGCCGCGCTTGCGGAGAACGTCCCGAATGGAGTCCAGCGAGAGCACTGCCCCGCAGGGATCGAGGAAGACGAAGAGGCTGGCGCCCTGGGCGAGTTGGAGCATCTCGCCCAGGTGGTTCCCGCAGTCGTCGTTATGACTCTTGATCTTGATCCCACGGGCGCGGTACGTGGCTGCCACCGACTCGAGCGACTCGTAGTCCTTGCGCGCCTGCTCCACGAGCAGCAGATCGATCTGGGTCGAGGCCTTCACCTTCTGGGCCGCGAGCATCATGTGCTCGGCCGAGCCCGCCTCACCGGTGTCGAAACGCCCGCGACCGGCGAAGCCGTCGAAGAGCACACAGCGTCTCGGGTTGAGTTTGCTGGCCGTCATGGTGGCGAAGCGGATGACGTACTGCTCGAGGATCCCGTGTTTGTAGACCGACTGGGGGTTCGGGCTGTCGAGAAGACCGCCATCGGTACCGGTGGGCATCGGGGTTTCTTCCTAGGACTGCTCGTTGCTAGAGCCAGGAGCCTCATCGGTCATCCGCATCCGGCGCGACTGGTACAGATACCCGCCGATGAGCCGGATGAACTCGTCGGCTCGCTCGCTCTCGCCCGTGAGAGCGCTGGTGAGCTTGCCGAACGCGCCCTCGTTGAGGACCGCGGCATCAGTCAGGGTCTCGCGGAGGTCGGGCGAGGCGAGGAACTGATCGACGGCGTTGTGGTCGATCTGCTCCGCGATGCGCGGGTCCTCCTCGGCCATACCGGCGGCGGCGACGACGAAGCCCTCGATCTGCGGGTCGGCGAACTCAGAGCCGAACAGGGCGTTGATCCGGGCGACCACCTCCGAGAGCAGCTCCTGCTGCGGGTCCGGGCGCGAGACCCCCGACCCAATCCCGGTGATCCCCTTCAGTTCCGGCGTGTCCTGGTCACCTGACAGGCCGATGTCGGCCCTGCCCTGGTCGATCTGCCGGACGCGGCGCAGCTCGAGCCCGGACACGTCGGCGTCCGCGCCCGGGTCGTCGGAGGGAAGCAGCCGCGAGAGCTGCCTGAGGAACTCGGCCAGCTTCTCCAGGTCGCTGGTGCCGTAGTCGACGACCTGGGACATGAAGTCGTACAGGCGCACGTAGGAGCCGCAGTCCTTGCGGAAGGTCCGCAGCTCGTCGAGGGCCTGGCTGTCCTGCTGATCAAGCGCCTCGGCCCAGCGCTGCGCGAACTCGTCGCGCGCTGGGGTCACTGCGGCGGCCAGCGCCGCGTGCGACTGCGTCGGCGTCCACCACGCCTCCGCGTAGCGCTCCACGTCCTCCGGCGTGTAGATCCGCGCCTGGGCCAGTTTGGTCGCCAGCCGGTGCACCAGGTTCGGGTCCGTGGCCGTCTCAACGTGCGCCTCGAGGTAGTAGGTCAGGAACGCCTCCCTGATCTCGGCGGGGTCGTTGACGAAGTCGAGCACGAAGGTGCGCTCCTTCACCTCCCCCGAGGGCGCGCGGTAGGTGCGGTTCAACCGGGACAGCGTCTGGACGGCGTGCACGTCCGGGAGCTTCTTGTCGACGTACATCGCGCACAGCAGCGGCTGGTCGAAGCCGGTTTGGAACTTGTCGGCGACGAGCATCAGCCGGTACTCGGGCCGGCGGAACTCCCGCGCCAGGTCCGAGCCGAGCCCGGGGTTCATCGACGCCTCGGTGACGTCGGTCAGGCCGTACTCGTCGTCGCTGATCTTGTCGGAGAACGCGACGATGGACTGGTAGCCGTAGCCCTTCTGCGCGAGGTACTTGTCGACCTCGACCTTGTACCGCACCGCCGCCTGCCGGGAGTCCGTGACCACCATCGCCTTCGCGTGGCCGTCCAGAAGCTGGGCGACGTTGGCCCGGAAGTGCTCGACGATGATCTCGACCTTCTGGCCGATGTTCGTCGGGTGGAGGTTCGCGAACCGCATGATCTTGCGGGACGCGACCTTCGGGTCCACGAGGCGGTCGTCGTCGCTCTCCACGATGCCCGTGACGACGCCGTCCTCGCCGCGCTGCTCGATCTCGAACGCGGTCTTGTAGGTCTGGTAGCCGCGGAGCACGTCGAGGATGAAGCCCTCCTCGATCGCCTGCCGCATGGGATAGACGTCGAACGAGACGGGCAGGCCGGCGTCGTTCTCGCGCCCGAAGAGCGTCTTGGTCTTCGTCTTGGGCGTGGCAGTGAAGGCCAGCAGCGACACGTTCCGCGCGCCAGCTCGGGCCGCGGTCTCCGCAGCGATCTTCTCCTCGCGGGCGTCGGCCTCGATCAGCTCGTTCACGACGTCCTGTGCGTCGAGCTCCTCGTCGGTGGCGATCTGGCCACCCTCGGTGAGGACCTTCTTCAGGTCCGCGGCCGTCTTGCCGGACTGCGAGGTGTGTGCCTCGTCGACGATCACCGCGAAGTTCTTGTCGCCCAGCGTCGTCTCCAGGAGTCCCTTGACGTAGGGGAAGGTCTGGATCGTGACGACGATGATCAGCGCCGATCCGGTCAGTGCGTCCAGCAGCGCGCGCGACTTCGAGCCGCCGGATCGGCGCACGGCGGCCGAGTCGATGACCGCGACGGTGCCGACGGTGTCGTCAACCTGCTCGACCGCCTGTTGCAACTGCGCGTCCAGGACCCGGCGGTCGGAGACGATCAGGACCTTGTCGAACACCTTCTCGTTCGCCTGGTCGTGCAGCCGGGCGAGCCGGTGCGCCGTCCAGGCGATGGTGTTGGTCTTGCCCGACCCGGCGGAGTGCTCGATCAGGTAGCGGCGGCCCGGCCCCTCGTCGGCGATCGAGTCGACGAGCTTCGTCACCGCCCGCCACTGGTGGTAGCGCGGGAACATCAGCGTCGTCGACCGCTTGATCTTCCCGGTTGCCGGGTCCTCGTCGGCCTCGGTCTTCAGGAACATCTGCGAGCCGAGGATCGCCAGCCAGTTGTCGCGCTGCAGGACCTGCCCCCACAGGTACGAGGTGGCAGCGCCGTTCGGATTGGGCGGGTTGCCCGCAGCGCCGGTGTCGTCATGGCCGCGATTGAACGGGAGGAAGTAGGTCTTCTCCCCCGCCAGCTTCGTCGTCATATGGACCTGGTCGTCGTCGACCGCGAAGTGCACCAGGGCGCGGCTGCCGAAGCCGAGCAGCGGCTGCCCGGCCGGGTCACGGTCCTTGCGGTACTGGCTCACCGCCGTGCGCCACTCTTGCTTGAAGAACGACTTCAGCTCGATGGTCGCCACCGGCAGGCCGTTGACGAACAGCACCAGATCGATCGAGCGGTTGTCCCCGCGCTTCGGCGAGAAGTGTACTTGGCGGACGACGCGCAGCCGGACCTTGCGGTAGTTCTCGGTGACGTCCCTGTTGAGCGTGGTGGCGGGCTTGAACTGGCACATTCGCATGTGCGCGGTCGCGCCACGGGTGTGGGAGAACTTCCGGCGCAGCACGTTCAGCGTGCCGCCGCCCGAGCTCATCGGGGTGTCCAGCCGGGACACGAGGGAGGACAGCAGCGCCGCGCGGTCGGTGGCCTCGGCTGCGGTGCCGACGCGGACGACCTTCGCGTACTCGTCGGGCTGCGTCTCGCTCAGCCACCAGTGCACGTCCTCGGGCCAGACCGCCCGGTCGGCGTCGTAGCCGTCGTCGGTCTCGCTGTACTCCCAGCCGTTCGCGGCGAGGTACTCGGCGATCTCGCGCTCGAACGCCTCCTCGCGGGTGCCGTCGGGTGCCGTCATCGTTCAGCTCGCCTTCCGTGCCGTGCGTGTGTCGATCTGCCCCGTCACGGCCGCCGTAATCAGCGCCGAGCGCCGCTCCTTGGCGAGAGCAATGTGCTCCTCGGCCTTCGCGATCAGGGCGTCGATGCGGGAGGTCTGCTCGTTGATGTGCTCGACGATCGCGCGCTGCTCGTCAATCGACGGGATCGGAAGGGCCAGGTTGTCGAGATCGTTCTGCTTGATGCGGCGGTCAAACGTGGTGTTGGACCTGATGTACAGCTTGTACTGGTCGAAGTACGGCGCGGATCGGAGCACCGCGTGGAGATACCAAGGATTCAACCGATCGGCGATCTCGAACACTCGGTAGTCAGGGCTGACGGCTCCACGCTTGTCGGACACGCCGATCGCGCCGCCGATCAGCCACATCGGGTTCACGACGAGATCGTTCGGACGGGCGACGAAGTACCTCGGGACGGACGCGTCCGAGGCGTTCTGCTGGACGGCCATGCTGGACCGATCGACCAGATGCCCCCTGACCGTCAGCGACAGCATCACCTCGGTGCCGGCGACGTTGCGCTCATCACGAGGATGACACACGGTCTTGAAGCGCTCAAGCCCCCAGGAGGCTGGGGCCCTGCGAATCCATGGCTCGATGGCCAGCGAACTGCCCCACCGGCTGATGTCGTGTCCGCCGCCATCCTCATGATCGAGCCCGGTCAGCGCTGCGGTGGTGATGACCGCGAGTCGCCGTTCTTCCAAGCCACGAATCAGATCCTGCTGCTTGGCCACGAGCGCGTCGATCTGGGCCGTCTCGTGGTCCAGGTAGTTGGCGATGGCGTGCTGTTCTTCGGGCGGCGGCACCGACAACATGATCGACTTCATCGCGCCCTGAGTGAGCTTGTCACGAGTGGCTCCCGTGATCACGGTCGAGTAATCGACCGCGTTCAGCCCATAGGCCAACCAGCGACCGTCGACATCATGATTCGGGAAGAGGACGTGAATGTGGTTGTTCGGCCAGATCGGCTCATCGATGTAGAACGCCACCGGCTTGTCTCGATCGTAGAACGGCGCACCGTCTTCACCCACGAGAACAACCGGACGACTCACCTTGGACTGATTCACATAGTCCTGAATGGCGTTCGCGCCCCAGTACGGGATGTCCCCCTGCATCTTGGCGCGCTCGGTCGCGTTGACAGGCTCTCGAAGGTCGTCACGACACACAGCGAGTCGGCGGACGGGCAAGTTCTTCCAGTCCTGCCGCGACATGGTTTGGCTCATCCCTCCTCCACCTCGCGGAGCAGCGTCATGATCTCCCCCACGACCCGCTCGAGGTCTGCGTCGATCTCTTCGAGCGGCCTGGGTGGCTCGTAGACGTAGAAGTGCCGGGTGAACGGGATCTCGTAGCCTGTCCTCGTCTTCGACCAGTCGATCCACGCGCCGTCGACGTGGGGTTTGACCTCGGCGTCGAAGTAGGCCTGGACGGTCTCATCGAGGGCCTCGTGGGTCTTCGGGTTCCCGCCCCAGCCGAACGGCACGTTCTCGGTATCGCGGAGAGCCGAGTCCGGCTCGGGCTCGCCCTTGTTCGCACCAGATGCGTACACGCAGATGTCGGCCGCCTCGTCGTGGACGCCGATGGTCTGCCACAGCGTCTTGCGCTGGGCAGTGGTCAGGCGGAGGCCCTGGTCGCCGAGGTGCTTGCCGAGCTCCCGGTTGAACTTCTCCCGGTTCAGGTACGGCTCGTCGCCGAACGATTCGAGGGCCTCGGTCAGCCCGGCGATCTTGCAGAGCGTCTTGTGCTCGGCCACCGCGCTGGTCGTTTCGGGGGTGCACTCGAACCGCAGTTGCAGCGGGCGCTCGACGGTGACGGTCCAGTACGCGAAGTCGAGGTTGTCGAACACCTTCACCGGCACCGTGGTGTCGGCGTCCTCGCCGTCGGTCCCGGCGAAGGCGCGCACGATCGCTTCGCGGCCCTTCTCGGCGATCTCGACCCGCTTGTTGCCGATCGACTTGCGCAGCTTCGACCCCAAACCGGTTGCATTAATCAGCTGCAGTTTTCCCGTGCGCTCGGTCGGCTTCGCGTTGGACAGGATCCACAGGTAGGTCGCGATGTCGGTGTTGTAGAACATGTCGTTCGGCAGGGCGACGATGGCCTCGACGAGGTCGTTCTCGAGCATGTGGCCGCGGATGTCCGACGGCCCGGAGCCAGCTCCGCCGTTGAACAGCGGGGAGCCGTTCAGGACGATGCCGGCCTTGCCGCCGCGGCCGCTGTCGTCGACGTCGCGCATCTTCGAGGCGACGTGCAGCAGGAAGAGCATCGCCGCGTCGCCGACGGCCGGAAGGCCCGGCGCGAAGCGGCCCTGGCCCCCACGCGCGTGCTCGTTCTTCACGTCGGACTCGACGGCCTTCCAATCGGTCCCGAACGGCGGATTGGAGAGCACGTAGTCGAAGCGCCGGTCCTCGAACCTATCGACGACGAGCGTGTCTCCCTGCCGGACGTTCGAGGGGTCCTGACCCTTGATCAGCAGGTCGGCCTTGCAGATCGCGTAGGTGCGCGGGTTGATCTCCTGCCCGAACAGGGCAGTGGACGCGTCCGGGTTGAGCCCGTGCAGGTGCTCGTCGGCGACGGTCAGCATGCCGCCGGTGCCGACGGTCGGGTCGTAGATCGACCGCACGGTGCCGCGGTCCCGCAGGGCCTCGGTGTCCTCGGCGTAGACCAGGTCGACCAGGAGTCTCACGACGTCGCGGGGCGTGTAGAACTGGCCCGCGCCGTCGTTCGCCGACTCGGCGAACCGGTAGATGAGGTTCTCGAAGAGGTCGCCCATGTCAGCGTTCGAGACCTCGTCAGGAGACAGGTTGATCCTGTCGAAGTGGCGGGTGACCTGGGCGAGACGGTCGCGTTCGTCGAGCGTGCGGATCACGTTCTCGAAGCCGAAGGACTTGAACACGTCCAGATTCGCGGAGAAGCCGCCCACGTAGTCGATGAGGTTCTCGGCCAAGTTGTCCGGGTCCTGCAGCGCCTTCTTCAGCGTGTAGGCGCTGGTCGTCCAGAACGACAGCCCGGCGCTGTCCTCGGTGCGCGTCCTGATCTTCAGGTGCGTGCGGCGCTGCTGCTCGCCGGCGTACTGCCCGACGATCTCGGCCATCGCCTCGCGGTGCGGGGCCATCACGCACTCGAGGCGGCGCAGCACGGTGAACGGCAGGATCACCGAGCCGTACTCGGCCTCGGCGTACGGGCCTCGGAGCGTGTCGGCGACGCTCCACACGAAGCTGGACAGGACAGACAATGGTTCTCCCGATTCGGGACGGCGCAGGTGGACATTGCCGGCGGGACTAGCGACGGCCAATTCCCCGGCAGGGGTGCATCGACAGTAGCGGCGTGGGCCGACACTTGGCTGGCGGATTGGACTGTTTGACGTGACCGCTCCGCGAGATCGAACAGCGCCTACGCCGTTAGCCACTCCGCGCTCGGTCCGCCGCTACTGAATCTCTACTGAACCAGTAGAGCTTGACATTGACAGCGAGTCGTCAATGTTCCCTGCATCTCGACAACAGCAAGCCACGCAAGGGTCTAGCTAGAAACTTCTTCAAAGTTTCGGGGGGACGCCCTCTGACCTGCGCAAACGTGCGTCCCCCCTCAGCTTCCCCCTAGAAATCAGAGGTCTGGGGGGACGGATGCGGGGACGCCCGCTCGCGACCTTTCTGCCGTGCTCAGTCACGGACGAAAGGAGCGAGTGCGATGAGTGTGGGCGACCAGCTCGGCCTCGACGACAACAGCGAACTGCTCGACCAGGCCCGCCAGAAGTGGCAGGCCTGGGTGGCCGCGGATCCGCGGCTTGGAGTCGTCGAGGAGTTCGACGGCCTCCGGGCCTGGCTGCCCTCGGCGGACAGCGCAGCCTCTGACGCGGTCCCCCTGGCGCGGGCCATGCTCGCGGCGCCCGCCGGCGCCGCCGCCCTCGCCGCCGCGGCCGCGCTCGCCAAATGCCTACTGCCCGGCGCGTGCCGCCTCGCTGGCTGGCTGAGCACCCTCCCGCCCCGCGAGGTCTTCCGCGACAGTCAGCCCGTCGCGGCCGGCACCTGGTCGGCCGTCGAGCGGATCGACGAGCTCGTGGCCTCCCAGCTGTGGATCGAGGTCCGGACCTTCAAGTGGCGTCGGCTGCGCAAGGTCGCCGCGAACATCCTGATCAACACCCGGGTCGGGGTGCTCCGCGAGGTCGGGGACTTCTTCCACGTCTCCCGCGCCGACCGCACCTGGGCCAACACCACCCTCATGGAATCCTTCTCGTCCGGCGACCTGGCCGACTGCGACGCCGGAGCGTGGAGCGCCGCCGCGATGTCGACCGAACGAGTCGCCGGCGCCCTGTTCCACCGCCCCGAGATCCTCGCCGACGCCGGCCCGGAGCAGGAGGAGCCCTCGGCCACCGAGGAGCTGCTGGAGCTGCTGACGTGGGCGTGCGAGAACCAGGTCATCAGCCCGGCCGACCGCTACCTGCTGCTGTGCCTGGTCGACGAGGCCGACCGGATCGAGACCCGCAACCTCACCCGCGGCTACGGCGGCCTGCTCAGTAACGAGGTCTCCAGCCGAGTCGCGCCCCGCGTCGGGGTGTCCCAGGCCACCGTCCGTCGCCACGGCTCGCGCAGCGTGCGCGCCCTCGCCGCGGCCGCCCCGAGGAAGTTCGGCCATGACGAATGAGCGCAACCGTGATCGCTCCCACCGCCCCACGACACATAGGCGACTGGAGGTGGTGAAGCCCACGACAAACACCCAGGACGACGGCGAGAGCCGGACGCCGGAGCAGGTCGCCGAGCTGTTCGCGATCGCCGGCCGCGAGACCGAGGCGATCGAGCAGCTCACCGGCTGCGTCGCCCAGCTGCACGAGGTCCAGGCCGCCAAGGCCCAGCTGGCCAGCCTGACCCCGGCCGAGGTCCGCGCCGCGCTCGAGTTCCGCCGCGGCGGCATCGGGGAGGCCCAGTGAGCACCCAGACCTCGAGCCGCCCGGTCGGCGTCGACGAGCTCAAGCGCGCCTGGCAGGCACTGAGCGCCGGGGAGTTCCGAACCGGCCCCGGCGCCGGCAAGGGCCCCCGCGGCCGCGGCACCGCCGCCGAGGACGACTGGACCCCGGCCGACGGCGAGCACAGCATCGCCATGATCGGAGCCGCAGGCTCAGTCGGCACGAGCACCGTCGCCCTGGCCACCGGCCTCGCCGCAGCCGCCCCGGTCCGGGTCATCGAGTGCTGCTCGGTCACCGCCTCCGGACTCGCCGCGGCGAGCACCGCCGAGCTCGGCCTGCACCCGACTGACTGGCGTCAGGGCAAGCGCGACCACGTCCTGCTCGAGCGCGTCAGCGAGGTCCTCGCCGGTGTCGACGAAGTGCCCCTGCCCACCGAGGCACAGAACGAGACCCAGCTGACCATCCTCGACATCGGCTGGGAGGCAGGCCAGCTGCTGGCCACCGATTGCTGGCTCGCCGAAGCCGTCCGCGCCGCAGACCAGATCGTCCTGGTCACCACCGCCACCGTCCCCGGGATGCGTCGCGCCGGAGTCGCCATGGATCTGCTGGCCGGCTACTGGCAGCCCGAGCAGATCGCGCTCGCCGTGCGCGGACCGCGCCGCAAGAAGTGGCCGCGCGGCCTCGAGCACGCCGGCGGCCCCGCAGTACGCCGCGCCCTGGTCACGGACCGGGGCGTCGAGATCCCCGAGGACCGCGAGCTCGCGGTCAACGGCCTGGACTCCCGACCCGTCCCGGCCCCCCTGATCTCGGCAGCACGTCAGCTGCTCGAACCCGCACAGCTGCCCACTGACACCAGCGAAAGCGCCTGACCGCCCGGGGTCAGCAACCCAGAAAGGACGTCCACCCATGGACGTCATGACCGCAACCGCAACCACCGTGATGGCTGTCTGCCCGAAGGCGCCCCCGGGTGCTGTCGGCCCCACCAACGAGATCACCAGCTACGTGCTGTGGGGCGTCATCGTCCTGTTCGGTCTCGGCATCATCATCGCCATCGGCGCGATCATCGCCGGCCGAGTGTTCTCCCTGCCGCACGCCTCCAAGGTCGGCGTGATCTCGGTGGTGGTCGTGTTCGCCTGCGCGATCGCCTACCTGGTGCTGCCCGGGATGCTCAACGGGATCCTCGGCAAGGGCTGCATCTGATGCGGCGCGCAGCCACGAAGAAGGCAG
>CAZDAO010000060.1:0-10215 GCA_964503015.1 uncultured Nocardioides sp.
GTCATGATCGTGGCCGGGTTGGAGTTGACCAGGACGACGCGCAGGCCCTCCTGGCGCAGGACTCGACAGGCCTGGGTGCCGGAGTAGTCGAACTCGCAGGCCTGGCCGATGATGATCGGCCCGGAGCCGATGACCAGGACGCTCTGGATGTCGGTGCGCTTGGGCATGTCAGGCCTCCGCCTTCTCGGTGGTTGAGGTGCCAGCGGAGCGAGCCTCGAAACCACTCATCAGGTCGCAGAAGCGGTCGAAGAGGTACGCCGCGTCGTGCGGGCCGGCGGCGGCCTCGGGGTGGTACTGCACCGAGAACGACAGCAGCCGTCCGCCGGCATCACGCAGCTCGAGGCCCTCGACCACGTCGTCGTTGAGGCACACGTGGCTGACCGTGACGTCGCCGAACTCGGTCGTCGTCGACCCGTCGAGCGGGGCGTCGACCGCGAAGCCGTGGTTGTGGGCGGTGACCTCCACCTTGCCGGTCGTGCGGTCCATCACCGGCTGGTTGATGCCCCGGTGGCCGTACTTCAGCTTGTAGGTGCCGAAGCCGAGCGCGCGGCCGAAGAGCTGGTTGCCGAAGCAGATCCCGAAGTACGGGATGCCGGCGCGCAGCGCGTCCTGGAGGAGGGCCACCTGGGCGGTCGTGGCCGCGGGGTCGCCGGGGCCGTTGGAGAAGAACAGCCCGTCCGCGCCGGTGGCCCGCACGTCGGCGAGCGTCGCAGTGGCGGGCAGCACGTGCACCTCGATGCCGCGCTCGCTCATCATCCGCGGGGTGTTGGCCTTGATGCCGAGGTCGACGGCGGCCACCGTGAAGCGCTTGTCGCCCACGGCCGGCACGACGTAGGGCTCGGCTGTGGTGACGGCCTCGCTGAGGTTGGACCCGGTCATCTCGGCGGAGCCCTTGACGCGCTCCAGCAGGCGCTCGGGTTCGGTCTCGGTGGTCGAGATGCCGACGCGCATCGCGCCCCGCTCCCGCAGGTGGCGGGTCAGGGCGCGGGTGTCGACGCCGCTGATCCCGACCACGCCCTGCTCGCGCAGGTCGTCGGCCAGGCTGCGGACGCTGCGCCAGTTGCTGGGGACCCGGGCGGGGTCGCGGACGACGTAGCCGGCGACCCAGATGCGCGAGGACTCCATGTCCTCGTCGTTCATGCCGGTGTTGCCGACGTGCGGGGCCGTCATCACGACGACCTGGCGGTGGTAGCTGGGGTCGGTCAGCGTCTCCTGGTAGCCGGACATGCCGGTCGAGAAGACGGCCTCGCCGAAGGTCTCACCCTCGGCTCCGAAGGCCTCCCCGCGGAAGGTGCGCCCGTCCTCGAGGACCAGGAGCGCTGGGGCAGGCAGTTTTTGGACAGGCGATGCCACGCCGTACCTCCTTCTCCGCCTCACGGGACGGATCGTTAAAGGATGTTCGAGCCGTCGCCGACCCTACCAGCGCGACGGCCCCGATCCGGCATCGCGTCCACGCGTCGGGTCGAGCGGACCTGCGTCCGCCCGACCCCCGGCATGGCGTGCGTCCAGCGTCCACGACGGGCACCCGGTCAGCGCTCACCACGGCGTCAGACCGAGCTCGGGTCCCCCCCACCGGCGCCGCAGCCAACGGTCGTGCGAGGCCAGCACGACCCCGCCCGGGGCGGCGGCCAGCGCTTCCTCCAGCTCCCCGGCGAGCGCCAGCGACACGTGGTTCGTCGGCTCGTCCAGGAGCAGGAGGTCAGGCCCCGCGGCGATGGCGACGGCCAGCCCGAGGCGCCGTCGCTGCCCCACCGACAGGTTGCCGACGGGGGTGCGGTGGTCGCGCGGGTGGAGCAGACCGAGGTCGCGCAGCGCCGGTGCGTCCGGCAGGCCCCGCACCGCGTCGTCGTACGTCGCCAGCGCGGAGCGCGCCGGGTCGCTGACCTGCGGGTCCTGGGTCAGCTCGCGGACGGTGCGGGCCGAGACCTGCACGCTGCCGGCCGTGGCCGCCAGCCGCCCCGACAGCACGCCGAGCAGGGTGGACTTGCCCGAGCCGTTGGGGCCGGTGAGGAGCAGGTGCTCGCCGGCCCCCAGGTCGAGGCGGGCCACCCGCACCCGCCCGAGCACCTCCAGGTCGCGCACCTGCACGAGCCGTCCGGACGCCCTCCCGGTGAGGCCACCGCGGAAGCGCAGCGGTGCCGGCGGCTTGCGGACCTGCTCGCGCTCGGCGACCTCCAGCCGGCGCTGGGCGTCCTTCTTGCGCCGCGCGAGCGCCTGGTCGACCCGGCTGCCCTTGAAGGCGTAGATGAACTTGTCCCCGTCCGTGGGGCCCCGGTCGTGGGCGATCGCGCCGGTGCCGATGCGCGTCGCGTCCCGCAGGCGAGCGATCTCCTCCTGCTGTGCGGCATACGTCTCCTCCCAGCGCCTCCGGGCTTCCGCCCGCGCCGACTCGTACGCCGTCCACCCGCCCCCGAACCTCTTGCCGCCGCTGCCGTCGGTGCCGAGCTCCCCCGCGTCGAGGTCGACCAGGTCGGTGCACACGTCGTCGAGCAGCACGCGGTCGTGGCTGGCGAGGACCACCACGCCGGGGAGGTCCCTGAGGAACCCCGTCAGGACCTCGATCGCGTCGTCGTCGAGGTGGTTGGTCGGCTCGTCGAGGAGCAGGCAGGTCGGCCGGGTCGTCATGATCGTGGCCAGCGCCAGCCGGGTCCGCTGCCCGCCGGACAGGGTGCCGACGACGCGGGCCGGGTCGAGGTCCTCCAGACCGAGACGAGAAGCCGCGAGGGCGGCCCGTCGGTCGGCATCCCACGCGTCGTGCGCGACGGCCTGCTCGAGGGCGTGCGCGTACGCCGCGTCGCCCTCCGGCGTGCCGACGCGGCCGGCCGACCGCTCGACGGCCTCGACCGCCTCCCGGAGCGGCGCGAGCGTCAGGGCGAGCACGTCCGCGACCGTCGCGCGGTCGCGGAAGGGCGGCTCCTGGCCGAGCAGGACGAGGTCGTCGGGGGCGGTGACGCTGCCCGCCACCTGGGCGTGGGACGGCAGCCGGCCGGCGACCGCACGGAGGAGGGTCGACTTGCCGGTGCCGTTCTCGCCGACCAGCCCGATCCGCCGGCCCGGCTGTGCCAGCAGGTCGACGCCGGTGAGGACGGGGTGGTCGGGACGGTCGGGGTAGCCCACCGAGAGGCCGGAGACCACGAGCGGGGCGAGGACCGAGGTGGCGGTCGAGGAAGTGGTGGTGGCTGAGGAGGGTGCGGGCACGCGGACGTCTTTCACGATCAGGAGAGGACTCGCCGGGCATGAGGGCGCACGAGGGCGCCGCCGCGGACGCGAGTCGGGTCAGTCCTGGATCCACATGATGGAGACAGCCTACGGACCTCACCCGGTCGAGCCAACCGATTTTGCCTGCGCCGGGTTTCGCCGCCGCCCGGCACGGGGAGTATCGCGGCCATGGAGAACCCCACGACCTCGGTCCTGTCCCGCGCCGCCCTGGCGACCGCCACCGCCCTCGGCACCGTCTGCACCCTGGCGACTCTCGCCGCGCCCGCCCACGCCAGCAGCGTGGTGCAGGACTGCACCGGCGGGCCGGTCACGATCGGCTCGACCCTCGACGACGTGACGTTGACCGGCGTGTGCACCGACGTCCGGGTCGATGCGTCGAACATCACGGTCGTGCTGCCGGCAGCCACCTCGCTCACCATCACCGGAGCGAACCTGGAGGTCACCGCCCTGGGTCCGGTCGGCACCGTCACCCAAGGTGGCGGCAACAACACGCTCACCGCCCCCGGCGCCGGTGACGTCACCGTCGCCGGCGGCAACAACGAGGCGATCTTCTCCGGTGACATCGGACGCACAACCGTCGTCGACGGCAACAACACCGTGCGGGCGGCCTCGATCGCGCGCCTGCGCGTGGAGGACGGCAACCAGGTCGTCCGGGCGGGGATGCTCGGAGCCGTCACGATCCTCGGGAGCAACGCGACCCTCGTGGCCGCGACGGCACCGAAGGTCACCGTCAAGGGCGCCAACAACTCGGTGCGAGTGACCCGGCTGCCCGTCCTGCGGATCGTGGGCAGCAACAACCTGGCGGTCGTCACGAAGGGCAGGACGAAGGTGTCGGTGCGTGGCGCCAACAACGTGGTGCGGGTGAAGAAGCGAGCCTGACCCCTCCCGTCGCGAGCCCACGGGCTGGCACGCTGTCCACATGCAGGTGGTCGACGTCGCCCGGGTCGTTGAGGTCGTGCGAGCCCACTGCGGCTCGCTGGACGCGGTGCCGCGGGTCGTGACCAGCGGCAACTTCGCGTCGCCGGTCACGCTGCTCGAGCCGCTGCTCGCCGAGCTGCCCGAGGCGCGGCTGCACGCCCTCAACGCCCAGGCCTCCCTCCCGCTGCACGACGGAGTCGTCCCCGAGACGACGTTCGTCGGACCCGGTTTCCGTGGCCACCCGCGGCTGTCCTACGTGCCGTGCCGGCTCTCGATGGTCCCGCGGCTGTTCCGCGGGCCGCTGGCGCCGGACGTCGTCGTCGTGCACACGACGGCGCCGCGCGACGGACTCGTCTCGCTCGGCCTCGAGGTCAACGTGCTGCCCGCCGCCATCGAGGCGGCCCGCGCGCGTGGTGCGCTGGTCGTGGCCCAGCTCAACCCGCGGATGCCCTGGACCTTCGGCGACGCCGTGCTCCCCGTGGACGCCTTCGACCTCGGCATGGAGGTCGACGTCCCCCTGACCACGCACGTCGCGCGGGCGCCGGGCGAGGACGCGCGGCTGATCGGGTCGCGGGTCGCGGCCGAGATCGGCGACGGCGCGACCCTGCAGGCCGGGATCGGGGAGGTGCCCGACGCCACCATCGCCGGCGTCCTCGAACGGCGTGGGCTGCGGATCTGGACCGAGATGTTCAGCGACGGCGCGCTCACCCTGGAGAAGGCGGGCGCCCTGGACCTCGCCACCCCGCTGCGCACGTCGTTCGTCTTCGGCAGCGAGGAGCTCTACGACTGGGTCGACGACAACCCGCGGGTCCACATGCTCCGCACCGAGACCACCAACTCCCCCGCGGAGATCGCCCGCCAGCCCGCGATGACCTCGATCAACACCTCGCTGCAGGTCGACCTGTTCGACCAGGCCAACGCCTCACGCATCGGGGGACGCATCTACAGCGGCTTCGGCGGCCAGACGGACTTCACCGTGGGGGCGATCCACTCGCCGGGTGGCCGCGCCTTCATGGCGCTGCGGAGCTGGCACCCGCGCGCCGACGTGTCCACGATCGTGCCGCTCGTCGACGAGCCGGTCACGTCGTTCCAGCACGGGGCCGTGGTCACCGAGCAGGGCATCGCCTGGATGTGGGGCCGTGACGAGCGCGAGCAGGCGCGCAACCTGATCGAGCAAGCCGCCCACCCCCGCGTGCGCGACGACCTCCGGGAGGAGGCACGCGCGCTGGGCTTGGCGTGACCTGACGGCAGGACCGGCGTACGTCACGGCGGGGCCCGCGTCGCCGTCGGGCACGGCCGTGAGCCGGCTCAGGCGACGAAGACGCAGAAGACGTGGCCGGCCGGGCTGGCGTAGGCCCGCAACGGCTCGTCGGGGTCGTCGGTGCGGTCGAACCGCAGCTCGCCGCCCAGCTCCAGGACCCGGTCGTGCACCGCGTCGAGCGCACTGCGCGAGGGAACCGTGGTGTCGAGGTGGGACACCGACGGGTGACCCGGCTCGGGCCACCGGCTCGGCGGCAGGGCGTCGACCTCCTGGACAGCCAGGCAGCGTCGTCCGTCGGGGTGCGTGAGGACCAGCCAGTCGGCGTCGTCCGCCCCGTCCTCGGGGACCCCGTCGCCGGCGCGGTAGGCCAGGCCGAGCAGGCCGCGCCAGAACTCGGCCTCCGCGCGCACGTCGACAGCGTCGAGGACCGTGTGCAGCAGCTGCGGGACGACGGGCGGGAAGTCGCTCATCCCCCGACCCTACGAGGTGTCAGGATCGGACCGTGCTCCCTCGTCCCACCTGGATCCAGCTGTTCCTCGACACCCCCGCCCCCGCCTTCGAGGAGGCGGTCACCTTCTGGTCCGCGGTCACCCGCTGGCGCCCGTCCGAGCGCCGCGGCGAGGACGGCCAGTTCCTCACGCTGCTGCCGGCGGCAGGGGCGGCGTACCTCAAGATGCAGGCCGTGGACGGCCCGGCCGGGGTGCACCTGGACCTGGACTCGGAGGACCGGACGGCTGCCGTCGCGCGGGCCCGCGACCTCGGCGCGACGCCGGCCTGGACCTACCACGACGTCGAGGTGATGCGTTCGCCCGGCGGCTTCGTCTTCTGTCACACGCAGGCCGAGGGCGTGCCGTCCCTCGACCGCTCCGGCGACACCGTCCTCGACCAGGTCTGCCTCGACGTCCCGCGCGCCCACTGGGAGGACGAGGTCGACTTCTGGGCTGCGCTGACCGGGCGCCGGCCCCAGGTCGGCGCCCTGCCGCAGTTCGTGCGCCTCGTGCGGGACGGCCAGCCGCGCATCCTGGTCCAGCGCCTCGACGAGCACGACGGGCCCGTGCGGGCCCACCCGGACCTGGCGACCGCGGACCGGGCGGCCGACACCGCCGCGCACGTGCGGCTGGGGGCGGTCGTGCAGGCGGTCGAGGAGTCCTGGACCGTGCTCACGGCGCCGGGCGGGCAGGTCTACTGCCTCACCGACCGCGACCCCCGGACCGGCTCCGCCCGGTGATGTGACCGGGCCCACGGCGGCGTCCCGCGCCGTTTGCGTACTGTCGGTATGTGACCTCCAGCCGCCGCCTCCTGTCCAGCAGTCTGCTCCCCCTCGGCCTCGCCCTCGGCGCGAGCACGATCGGGTTTCCTGCGCAGGCCGTCCCGATCACGGTCCCGGTGCAGTGCGAGGTCGGCAGCGAGACGCTCCTCGCGTGGGACGGCCTGTCCTACGACCTCCAGGGCACCTGCGGCGCGGTGCGGGTCACCGCCGACGACGCCACGGTCTCGATGCCCGCCGCCACGCGACTGGCCGTCGAAGGCACCGGCAACAGCGTCACCGCCAAGCCGCTGGCGGGGGTGGTCGTCACGGGTGCGGGCAACAGCATCACCACACCGAGCGTCCAGGACCTCGCGGTGGCGGGCGGCGGGACGAGCGTGACCGTGGCCGGCCTCGTCGAGCGCGCCGAGCTGACCAGCACGTCGTCCACCCTCACCGCCGACACCGTCAACGTCCTGCGGCTGCGGGGCTCCGACGGCGTGACGGCCCGCCGGGCCTACCGCACCCGCGTGACCGGGTCGGACAACACGCTCGAGCTGATTCGCGCCGACCGGCTCGTCGTCACCGGCGACCACAACGCCGTCACGGTCGCCAAGGGTCATACGACGGTGCGCGACCGGGGGCAGGACAACGTGCTCGACGTGCGCCCGCGTCGCCGCCGCTGAGGGCGCTGCGCCCGCTCGTCCCGGTCAGGCCAGGACGCCGTCGCGGACGGTCACCCGGCCGGCGTGCACGGTGTGCACCACGCGCGACGTGAGGTCGCGACCGTGCCATGGGTTGTTGCGCGAGAGCGAAGCCGAGGCGGACCGGTCGACGGTCACTGCGGCCTGGGGGTCGACCAGCACCAGGTTCGCGGGTGAGCCCGGTCGGAGCGCGTGCCCCTGACCCGACAGGCCGGCGATGCGGGCCGGGTTGACCGACATCACCCGGGCGATGTCGGCCCAGCTGAGGTCCTGCATCACCGTGCGCACCACGGCCAGCGCCGTCTCCAGCCCGAGCATCCCGAAGGCCGCGTCGACGAAGGCGTGCTCCTTGTCGTGGCGCGCGTGCGGTGCGTGGTCGGTGGCGACCGCATCGATCGTCCCGTCGGCCAGCCCGGCACGGACCGCGTCGACGTCCTCCTGCGGGCGCAACGGCGGGTTCACCTTGAACGTCGGGTCGTAGCCGGTGAGCAGGTCGGTGGTGAGCACCAGGTGGTGCGGCGTCACCTCGGCCGTGACGTCGATCCCCTGCGCCTTGGCCCACCGCACGACCTCGACCGACCCGGCGGTCGAGACGTGGGCGATGTGGACGCGCGACCCGGTATGGCGGGCGAGCATCACGTCGCGCGCGACGATCACCTCCTCGGCGATGCCGGGCCAGCCCGGCAGGCCCAGCCGCCCGGACAGCTCGCCCTCGTGGCAGCACGCCGTGGCCCCGGCGAGCGAGGGGTCCTGCGCGTGCTGCGAGACCACCCCGCCGAAGGCCTTGACGTACTCCAGCGCCCGGCGCATGACGCGGGCGTCATGGACGCACTTCCCGTCGTCGGAGAACACGGTGACGCCGGCGCGCGAGCGGTGCATGAGGCCCAGCTCGGCCAGCTCCTCCCCGCCGAGCCCGCGCGTCACGGCACCCACCGGCTGGACGTGGACGAGCCCCGCCTCGCGTCCCAGCTCCCACACGCGGGTGGCGGCCTCGGCGGTGTCGGTGACCGGCGTGGTGTTGGCCATCGCCAGCACGGCGGTGTAGCCACCGAGGGCCGCGGCCCGCGACCCGGTGAGGATCGTCTCCGCGTCCTCCCGTCCCGGCTCGCGCAAGTGGGTGTGGAGGTCGACCAGGCCGGGCAGGGCGACCAGGCCGTCGGCGTCGATGGTCTCCGCGCCGGAGGGCACGGCGTCGACGAGGACGCCCGCGTCGTCGACGTACAGGTCCGCGGTGCGCTCGCCGAGCAGCGAGGCTCCCGTGATCACCAGGGACATCAGGCCTTCTCTCCTTCGAGGTCGCCGGCGAGCAGGTGGTAGAGCACCGCCATCCGGATCGCCAGCCCGCTCGAGACCTGCTCCAGCACGACCGACTGCGCAGCGTCGGCGGCGTCCGCGGCGATCTCGAGGCCGCGGTTCATGGGGCCGGGGTGGCAGATCGGCACGTCGGGCTTGAGCAGCGCGAGCCGGTCACGGGTGAGCCCGTAGCCGACGGTGTACTCCCGTGCGCTCGGGAAGAACGCGCCGGACATCCGCTCGCGCTGGACGCGCAGCATCATCACCGCGTCGGCCTCCGGAAGCACCGCGTCGACGTCGTGCGACGTCTCGAACCCGGCCGCAGCCGACCACGCGCCGATGCCGCTGGGCATCAGCGTCGGCGGGGCGACCACCGTCACCCGGGCGCTGAGCTTCGTCAGGCACTGGACGTTGGACCGGAACACCCGGCTGTGGGTCAGGTCGCCGATGATCGCGACGTGGCGCCCCTCGAGCGAGCCGAGGTGGCGCTGGAGCGTGTAGGCGTCGAGCAGCGCCTGGGTGGGGTGCTCGTGCGTGCCGTCGCCGGCGTTCACGACCGCGGCGTCGACCCACTGGCTGACCTGCAGCGCCGCGCCGCTCGCGGGGTGCCGGATCACCAGGCCGTCGACACCCATCGCGCACACCGTCAGCACGGTGTCGCGCAGGCTCTCGCCCTTCGACGCGCTGGAGCCCTTGGCGCTGATGTTGATCACGTCGGCCGAGAGCCACTTGCCGGCGATCTCGAACGACGAACGGGTGCGGGTGGAGTCCTCGAAGAACATGTTGACCACGGTGCGGCCGCGCAGCGCCGGCAGCTTCTTGACGTCGCGGCGCTGCACGTCGTGCATGTCTGCCGCGGTCTCGAAGAGCTGCTGGACCTCGTCGGTCGACAGGTCGTCGATGGAGAGCAGGTGCTTCACGAGATGGTCACCTCGTCCACGCCGTCGACCTCGCTGAGGCGGACGCTCACGCGCTCGGCCAGGGCACTCGGCAGGTTCTTGCCGACGTGGTCGGCGCGGATGGGCAGCTCGCGGTGCCCGCGGTCGACCAGCACGGCGAGCCGGACGGCCGACGGCCGGCCGAGGTCGGCCAACGCGTCGAGGGCGGCGCGGATCGTCCGGCCGGAGAACAGCACGTCGTCCACCAGCACGACGACCTTCCGGTCGATCCCCGCGGGCGGCAGGGCGGTCTTGTGCGCGCGGCGTGTCGGCTGCGAGCGCAGGTCGTCGCGGTACATCGTCACGTCGAGCTCACCGACTGCGACCGGTGCGCCCTCGACGGCGGCGATCTTGTCCGCGATCCGCTTCGCCAGGGGTACGCCGCGGGTGTGCAGGCCGAGCAGGACCAGGTCGGTCGCGCCCTTGTTGCGCTCGAGCAGCTCGTGGGAGATCCGCGTCAGTGCCCGGGAGATGTCACGGGCGTCGAGCACGGTGCGATCGGTGCGCTCCGAACGGGGGGTCACCGGCTCGGGGGCATTCACCGGACCGGTCTCTGGCACTTCGTCGGGGGCAGGCATCTGCGCGCCGGACCTCCTTCTCCGCCTCACGGGACGGCTCGTTAAAGGATGTCGATCG
>CAZDAO010000060.1:10315-13053 GCA_964503015.1 uncultured Nocardioides sp.
GCGACGGGGAGGATCCGGCCGCCGGTAGCGGCGAACGGGTGCGCAGCGGCGAGCGAGGAGCCGGTGACGTTGAGCCGGTCGCGGTCGATGGCACCGAGCGGCGCGTCGAGGCCGAGACGCTCCTTGCAGAACACCGGGTCCTCCCAGGCAGCGAGGGTGGACAGCACCTGCGAGGCGAAGGCCTCGTGGATCTCGTAGAAGTCGAAGTCCTGCAGCGTGAGCCCGTTGCGCTCCAGCATCCGCGGGACGGCGTACGCCGGGGCCATCAGCAGGCCCTCGTGGCCGTTGACGTAGTCGACCGCGGCGGTCTCGGCGTCGACGAGGTGCGCCAGCACCGGCAGGCCGCGCTCCTCGGCCCACTCCTCACTGGAGAGCAGCACGGCCGAGGCGCCGTCGGACAGCGGGGTGCTGTTGCCGGCCGTCATGGTGGCGGCCGATCCCTTGCCGAAGACCGGCTTGAGGGTGGCGAGCTTCTCGACCGTCGAGTCGGGGCGCAGGTTGTTGTCGCGCTCGACCCCACGGAACGGGGTGATCAGGTCGTCCTGGAAACTCTCGTCGTAGGAGCGGGCGAGGTTGTGGTGGGAGCGCGCGGCGAGCTCGTCCTGCGCCTCGCGGCTGATCCGCCACTCCAGCGCGGTGAGGGCGGCGTGCTCCCCCATCGACAGCCGCGTGCGCGGCTCGCCGTTCTGCGGGATGTCGAGGCCGATGTCACCCGGACGGATGGCGCCGAGCGCCATGAGCCGGCTGGCCGTGTCCTTGGCGGAGTTGACCTTCATCAGCTTCTTGCGGAGCTTGTCACTGATCGCCACCGGCGCGTCGGAGGTGGTGTCGGTGCCTCCTGCGACGCCCGCGTCGATGACGCCCAGGGCGATCTTGTTCGCCACCTGGATCGCCGCCTGGAGGCCGGTGCCACAGGCCTGCTGGACGTCCGTGGCCGGGGTCTCGGGCGCGAGCCTGGAGCCCAGCACCGACTCGCGCGTGAGGTTGAAGTCGCGCGAGTGCTTCAGCACCGCACCCGCGACGACCTCGCCGAGGCGCTCGCCCTGCAGCCCGAAGCGGGCGACCAGGCCGTCGATGGCCGCGGTGAGCATCTCCTGGTTGGAGACGCCGGCGTAGACCGTGTTGGACCGGGCGAACGGGATGCGGTTGCCGCCGACCACGGCGACCGGGCGAGTGGTGTTCTGCATGTCCATATCCTTGCCGGTGAGCACCCCGACGCCAACGGGGTGAGGGGCACGTCACGAAATGTGGACTCCTAGTTGCACTCGGAGTTACATGTCCCCGTCCGCCGCACTCCCGAAAGGCCCCGTCCCATGAGCGACCGCTACCAGGGCTTCGTGTCCACCCCGATCGGCCAGCTGTTCGTCAAGAACCTGGGCCTGCCGAACCCCACGGCGCTGCAGCGCTGGTCGGAGGGCGCGCCACTCGTGGAGGGCGTCGTCGTCCTCGGCGGGTCGGGACGGCTCGCCGAGGTGCTCCCGACGACCCTGGACGGTCTCGGCATCGCCTCCACGCAGTCGCTCGAGGACGGCGCCCGGGCCAAGGCCCTCGTGTTCGACGCCACCGGCATCACCGACACCGCCGGTCTCGTCGCTCTGCAGGAGTTCTTCACCCCGCTCATGCGCCGTCTCGAGACCTGCCCGCGCGTCGTCGTCCTCGGTACGCCGCCGGAGCTGGCGTCCGGCGCCGAAGGGATCGCCCAGCGTGCCCTCGAGGGATTCACCCGTTCGCTGGGCAAGGAGATCGGCCACGGCGGCACCGTCCAGCTCGTCTACGTCGCCCCTGCCGCCGACGGTGCCGTCGACTCCACGCTCGCCTTCCTCCTCTCCCCCAAGTCCGCCTACGTCTCGGGACAGGTCGTGCGGATCGGCGCCCACGGAGCGACGTCGACCGACCGGGTGGAGGACTGGACCCGTCCGCTCGCCGGGAAGGTCGCGCTCGTCACGGGTGCCAGCCGGGGCATCGGCGAGGAGATCGCCCGGGTCCTGCACCGCGACGGCGCGACCGTCGTCGGGGTGGACGTGCCCCAGGCGGCGAGCGAGCTCCAGACGCTCATGGCCGAGCTGGACGGCGACCACCTCGTGCTCGACATCACCGCCAAGGACGCGCCGCAGCGCATCGCCCACCACCTGCGCGAGCACCACGGTGGGGTCGACGTCGTGGTCCACAACGCCGGCATCACCCGCGACAAGAAGCTCGCCAACATGGCCGAGGACCGCTGGAACAGCGTGATCGCGGTCAACCTCACCGCACCTGAGCTGATCACGCGCGAGCTCCTCGACGCCGGCGTCGTCAACGCCGGCGGACGCATCATCGGCGTCGCCTCGATCGCCGGCATCGCCGGCAACGTCGGCCAGACCAACTACGCGACCTCCAAGGCCGGCGTCATCGGCCTCGTGGAGAGCCTGCGCGACGAGCTGCCCGACGGGATCACCGTCAACGCGGTGGCACCGGGCTTCATCATCACGCAGATGACCGCCGCCGTGCCGTTCGCGACCCGCGAGGTCGGTCAGCGCCTCAACGCGATGGCACAAGGTGGCCTCCCGGTCGACGTGGCCGAGACCATCGCGTGGTTCGCCAGCGCCGGGTCCGGCGCCGTCAACGGCAACGTGGTCCGCGTCTGCGGCCAGATGATGCTGGGCGCCTGATGGCGACGACCCCGTCCCCCAAGCCCCTCACCGCCGAGCCGGGCGGTCTCGCCACCCTCCTCCGCGCGGCGCTGCCGGCCGTGCCCGTCG
>CAZDAO010000061.1:0-12978 GCA_964503015.1 uncultured Nocardioides sp.
GTGGTAGAGCAGCCCGATGTTGTCGGGCACGGTGCGCGCTGTGTTGATGTCGTGGGTGACGATCAGGAACGTCGCGTCGATCTGGGCGTTGAGGTCGACGATGAGCTGGTTGAGGAACGCCGTGCGGACCGGGTCGAGGCCGGAGTCGGGCTCGTCGAAGAGCACGATCTCGGGGTCGAGCACGAGCGCGCGGGCCAGGCCGGCGCGCTTGCGCATGCCGCCGGAGATCTCGCCGGGGAGCTTGTCCTCGGCACCGAGCAGGCCGACGAGGTCCATCTTCTCCATGACGATGTCGCGCACCTCGGACTCGGACTTCCGGGTGTGCTCGCGCAAGGGGAAGGCGACGTTGTCGTAGAGGTTCATCGAGCCGAACATCGCGCCGTCCTGGAACAGCACCCCGAACAGCTTGCGGATCTCGTAGAGCTCACGCTCCGAGCAGCTGGCGATGTCGGTGCCCTCGATGACGATCGAGCCCTTGTCGGGCTTGATCAGGCCGATGAGGGTCTTGAGGAAGACCGACTTGCCCGTGCCCGAGGGCCCGAGCATCACGCAGATCTCGCCGGCGGGGATGGTCAGGGTGACGTCGCCCCAGATGAGCTGCTTGCCGAACGACTTGGTGAGGTCGTCGACCTTGATCTCGACACCCATGCGCGCGGACCCCTTCCCTCCCCCGGTGGTGCTGACGTGGCTACTACTGGGTAGTCCAACGCCGGACTGCGCGAGAGGTTACGCCCGGGTGCGACGCTCGTCACTCGCCCGAGAGGGCGAGTCGGGTCACGGTGTAGTTCTCGTCGATCCGCGCGGCCACCGGCCGGCACGCCTCTCCGAGCGCACGAGCCTGCTCCGCCGTGAGCGCGAGGACATCGCCTCGCTCGGGCCCACCCTACGAGCAGACTCTCCTCGGCCACGAACGGTGCCCCTGCGGGGCAGACGGAGGTGCTGTCGGCGGTGGGGTGAGGGGTGGGGCGGCGCCCGAGAGCCGTTCGAGCCGGGGGTACTGCACCTCGCCCACTATGACGTACGCCTTGTTCAAGCGTGAGTCAACGGTTGTCGGCGGAAGCGCACGTCGATGGGACGAGCTCAGGCAGGCATGCGGCGTCGTGCAACGTGTTGGGGCCGGGGACGTTCAAGGCAAAGCCATCCACTTGCAAACGTTCGCGCTAGCGTTAGGCCCGTGAGTGACACCCAGTTGATGCAGAGGCAACTTGACGATGCTCGACGAAAAGTCGACGTTGATGTCTACACGATCACCATTCGCGAGCTCCTGGCGATGGTGGATCGCGACGAATTGCATCGGGCGCCGGACTATCAGCGCAAGTTTCAGTGGAACGAGGAAGCCGAGTCACGCCTGATCGAGTCCATCTTGTTGGGTTTGCCAGTGCCCAATATCTTCGTGGCAACCAACGAAGACGGATCGTGGGAGGTAGTGGATGGTCTGCAGCGCGTGTCCACGCTGATACATTTTGCGGCAGCCGACACGAGAGAGTTCACGAAGATTGGTCGCAGTGGCCCCCTCCGCCTGACCGGTCTACGCGAACTGACCGCTTTCAACGGTTTGGTTTTCGAGCAGTTGCCTCCTTCCGTCCAGTTAAACTTCACGAAGCGCGGAATTGGCGTGACTGCTCTGTCCGACAAGAGCGATAGGGCAACCCGGTATGAGACTTTCGAGCGTCTCAACAGGGGCGCTCTGGCGCTGTCGCCGCAAGAAATCCGTTCTTGCGTGCTCGAGGGCAGATTCAACCAGTTGCTCCGAGAGTTGGCCGAGTGGAAACCATTCCACGATCTGGTGAAGTTGCAGCGTGCCGACGAAGCGAACGCCACCCGCGAAGAGCTCGTCCTCAAGTTCTTCGCATACTTGAATAATCGCGAAGCATTCCGCGGGGCAGTCGACGAGTTCCTCACGAATTACATGGAGTCGGCATCCGTGGAGTTTGACTACGGCCACGGCAAGGGACTGTTCGAGCGAGTCGTTGGCGAGCTAACAGCTCTTGGACCGGTACCCTTCCTTCGTTCTCGGACGAGCGTCACGCCAAAGATTGAGTTGGAAGCAGTCATGGTGGCCGCCGCTGAAGTGCTTTCCAAGCATGGAGAATTGGCGCCGCAACCCGTTGGGTGGCTTGACGACCCTCAACTGGTAGAGGCCAGCACGGGGGCGACCAACACTAGAAAGAAGCTGCGCGATCGAATCGCGCGCGCAGAAACACTGCTCACTCCGAACTGAGCCGCCGCTATGCCCTACCCCGCCCTCGACGGTGTGCTGCTCGGCGCCAGCCAGCGACTCGACGACGTCCGCCAGGACCTCTACTTTGCGGAAGCGAGTTTACTGACGAAGCGCCGTGCGACGACTTGGCGGCAGATTCACGGATCGGCCTACGTGCACCTGGCGGCCTGCTTGGAGAGCTCTGTCAAGTCCATGCTGGGCGCACTAGTTGATGAGATCAATGCAGCTGGGTTGTCGCACTGCGACCTCCGCGTCAGTCTCTTTTCGCTGATTGGTGATCCTCACTTCTCCGCCATCTCAGCTGCCTCTAAGCCACGCCACGACAAGAGGACCGAGCTCTTCGCCTTGCTGGAATCGCCGTCTGCGTGTTCACTCAACAACGCAATCCTCCCTCTTGACGGGCGAACGCTGCGTCCCTCGCACTTCGACACAATGTGGCGCGTCTTCGGGCTCCCCCTGCAACCAGTGCCTCAACTGACTCACCGCTTGGCGCTTACAGCGATAGCCGACGCGAGGAATGATGTCGCTCACGGCGACGCGACAGCCGAACAAGTCTCCCGCCGCCAGCCCATTGCGGACACCCTCAAGCAGGTTGAGCGGAGCGAGGAGGTATTGCTGAATCTTCACACGGCCGCAGAGCTTTACCTGGATAGCCGCGGCTTCGAACGGTGACCGCGGCGCCGGCATTCGACGGCAACGAGTTGGCGCACCGAACCTGGCCTCGGTGCCGCCGCGTCTTGCGTTGTCGGCTCCCGCAGTGGGCGACCGAGAACCGACTTGCGGCCCTCCTTCGCGTATCGAGTTCCCGACTCCTGCTTGAGCCCGCATGATGTGCGCATGGAGTTGTTCTACGCGTCGGGCATCCGCTACCAGCCCGGGGAGGTCATCGCGCCAGGGAACTGGGGCCGCGTGATCTTGAGCGCTGGACCAGGTCACTCGATGTACTTTCGTGAACTCTTCTTCGAGAGAATCCGAGGGTTGGTGGCGCCCGAGAAGCCGTCAAGACTGCAATGCTTCTTTGCCCTGAGATCGCTCGACGACCTCGTTCGCTATCAGCAGGAACAGAACGGGCAAGTCCCGTACGGGTACCAGGTTGAAGTCCCAGATGAAGCGACGGTCTCGGCCCTCGACATGAGTGTGTTTCTCCGTCTCTGGCAGGTTCGAGGCCTAACGAGAACGACGGAACTTGTCGAGCACTACTGGGCCGGCCCCGGCCCTGACGCCGGCATATTGGAAGTGCTCTGCGACTCGCCAGCGACGATCACCGATCTTGTGACCTCGCCACTCATAGCCTGATCGTCAAGGCGTCTGACTGGTTGGGCATGTAGACCAGCGGCTATGTCACAGTTCTGGTCTCATCAGAAGCGTCACACCGCCGCCAAGCCGCTGCCGCTCCAGTGCAGCCCACCGCAGCCAACGGCGGCCGCGTATGCGACGGCCAGCGGTCCCAACCTGGCCCTCATGTCTCGTATGTCCCAGTGCGAACGTCGTCAACAATCCGCAAGAACGCACGCCGGACGGACTCCTGGTCAAGCACGCCGGAGACAGGAATGCTCGGAAACTTGTTGAGCTCACTGTTTGTCACGTGTGCAACGTGCGGCGCGAGTTCAGGTATGCCACGCAGGCCCTCGAGCATCTTCATTGCTGCTGACTGACCCAAACCGGTGGCTCCGAGAAGGCCACCAATGCTGGCGGCCACCACTGCGCCTGTGGGTCGAAGATAGATCTGAAACAAGCTGACCTTTGCCGGACCAACTTGGTAGTACCACGACATTCCAGGAACTTGCCCGACACCCCACCATGGGTAGATGCCGCAGGTCTCGCCGTGCGCCATCAACTCCGACACCGCTGTGCGCGCCGGCTCCTCCAAGTTCTCGATCGCCTCTGTAAACGATTCGGCGTTCCACTTCTGACCAGGCGAGGACGGCGACCGCTTGGCGCTCGCGAGGGCGTCGCCATAGAGCCGAGGCACCAAGATCTCGGTCGAACCTTCCTTGAGGTACTGCAACTCCAAGGCAAGCACCGATACCTCGTCCCGGGTCATCACATTGAGCCACTCGATGATCCGTTTGAGCTCAGCAGTAATCTCATCGACCACAATTACCAGTGTGAACTCACCCGAGCGCAAGTTGGACTCCACTCCGGCTCGAACTTGATCGACCGCCGTTGCTCCCGTCTTCTCTGCGACATGGTCGACCAACGAACGCCCGGCACGAGCGGCCCAGGTAGTTGCGAAGTCGTCGTAGCTCATCTGCCATAGTCCGCCGGCGTACGCCAACACTTGGCCGACGACCTCACGACGAATCTCCGGGTTGGCCCGCAGCTTGCACTCCACAACTGTTATGGCGCCATCGGCTCCGACGCCAACGATGTCGACCGAGCCGATCCCCGAGATCCAGAACTCATCAACGGTTGCGAGGTCACGACCAGTCAGTAGGTCTGGCGACTCCGCCACGAGTTGCTGCAACGCGGCCTCATTCTCATACGACGTCACTTCGGGCTCCCGCCACCTCGAGTCTTTCCCCCGAACAAGAATCGGCCTACCCATGCTCGCCTCCTTGAGCGTTGATGGTGATCGCGGACGATCGACCAACACTTCCCCCGCAATCCCGTAGGGCTTCACCCTGCCATGCGGACGCTTCTATGTGGCGCAAAGATCGACGCCGGAGGTTCTGGAAGAGCACCGACTGAGTGTTGCGTCTTAGCGCCGCGTGCCGGCTAAGCCGCCCTCGCGACCCGTTCGGCGCCGAGCCTTCCCAGGACGCCATAGACGGCGGCGAAGGACATCTCCTCTCGCCGGGTTCAGCGCCGTTGCTGTCGCAGCGCGGCCGCAACATCGTCTATCCCAGCAGCTTGGCTTTTAGGGCCGCAAACTCTTGCTCCGTCAACACGCCAGAATCCCGAAGTTGAGCCAACTTCGCTAGCTCGTCGGCGACGGATGCCGCACCTGCCGCGGGCGCTGAGGAGGTCCGCTGGTTGTTCTTGCCGAAGTCAGTGTGTGCTCGGAACCATTCCTCGATCCGTTGGGTCGTGCCGACGTTGATGTCGCACGAGGCGATCTCACCACCCAGTCCAACAATGTGCAGAGTGTTCTGAAGTGACTTCTTGCCGCCACGAGTCTCCGTAAAGCCAACAACGTCGGCGATTCGAACCCGGAAGGAGTCCAAGAACTTGCCAGGTGCTCTGTAGGACACAGTTCCATCTCCGTGGTCATAGAGCGTGCCGCCCGTGATCCCTAGCCTGTGAGAAGTCGCCATGGGTGGAGGGTAGGTGGTCGTACTGGGTCGCGCTTGGTTTCATCGCAGGTCCATTAGCGCTGTCACTGAGCAACCGCTAATCAGGGCGTCAAGCGTCGTCCGGCGCTGTGCGTTCCCTGTCCGCGGAGTGGAGTTTGGCAAACGCGAGATCGTCTAGAACGCGCTGAAGGGTGGCAGCGAACTTGGGCTTGTACGCCACGTGTGCGTCGTACACCGCCAGCACTTGCGCACGAGGTGCCTGATAAGACAAGCCAGGCAGGGAGAGTAGATCGTCGTCCGGCTCGAGATCCGTCGCCTCCACGCGGTACAGGGATCCGCCACCGTGATGGACGCCATCGGGCGTCCACACGCCGGCCCAAGCGCGCGCCAGTTCGCGGTCGGTCGTTACGTACACGCGATCATCGCGCTGGCCGATTTCACTGAGTCCTGCTTCTAGGGTCATCTGCAGGACCGCTGAACTGATCCCGGACTCACGCGGACAAAGAAGCCAGTCGCCTGTTCGCCGTCCCGGTGCACCACCATGCCAGAGCTGGGCTTGGTCTTGTCCGGCTGCCATGGCCCAACGTTAGGCGTAGACCGAAACAAGTCGTAGTGACGCGCTCAGCCTTGCTCTACGTTGGGGGTCGACGACCACAACCCGCGGATTGCTCAGGCTGTCGGGACCCGTGGGGCCTGACTCGTCCCGCGCCGCCTGTCACCGCTGCCTGTCGACTACTCGGAGTACGGCCCAAGAGGCCCGGGAGCACTATTCGCGTAGCCGGCATCGCCATCCGCTGACCCATTGTCGGCCTGATGGACAGTGGACGCTGCCACCGGTGATGGGTGCGAGCGCTCATGGTGCTGATGCGTTTCCGGCCCAGTCGTCTCGTTGCCGTCCTGCGAGGAGTAGTCGGTCGATGCCAGGGCAGCTGGGACCGTGTCGTCAAGTTCGGGCGATTCGGCGTGCACCGGGCGTAGCTTCGGGGGTGCGGCAGCCCAGGCTCGAAGTGAGCCAAGGACGTCGGCGTAGAAGCCGTTGACGGCGGACAGGACAGAGTCGATGAAGGAACCGCGGCCGCGTCCTCTCTTTGTCCCCAGGGTCGACGTCGTTGCCAATCGGAAGGAGCGCAGTTCCTTAGTTGGGTCGAGCACGAGCGCGGCCGGGTTCTCGCGCGCCGTGCCTAGAAGCTCGGCGGCTTGTGAGCCGCGGGCGTGAGCGACGAACGCCTCGACGCGGGCTCCGTCCGGAGCGTTCTTGAGCTGTCGAAGCAGCCAGTTCACGCGAGTCGTTGCGCGTCCCTCGCGCGGCGCATCGACGTCCACATGACAAGTGACCTTGCCAGCCCGGAGGTCTGCGGTCACCACGAGGTGGCCGACGGTTCCCGGAATGCGGATGGCGCCCGAGAGCTCCCCAGTGGCGCAGAGTGTCTGGGTCAGCGATTGAGTACGCAAGACGGGGTCGGCGGCTTCCTTGCGGGACAACACAGGAACGACCTCCGTGCCGAGTTGGCGGCCCAGCTGCAGACTGGCAAACCGGAGCAGAGCGTCGAAGCGAGCAACTACTTCCGCGATGCCCTTGTCCGAGGAGCGCAGGGTGCCGGCGGCGACTTGGTCACGGACTCCGACCCAGGCCTCGCCCATGTCGTCAAACTCGAGCGCTCCAGACTTGCGGTGCTCCAGGTAGCGAATCAGCTCACCGAGGATCCACGCCTGGTCCGGATCCGCGATACCGCGGAATTCCTTCTGCATTACGGCCTCAGCAAGCACTTGGGACCATGACACGTGGTGCAGAGACACCTTCTTGAGCTTGCGCTTGTCGACCTTCGTCGGATGCTGGCCAGCCACGGCAGGAATCTCGTTGGAGATGGTGATCACCGCGTCAAAGCTGTGCTCACGCGCAATGTCGAGATAGTTCTCCAACTGCTCGGCCGCGAGCTGGTTCGGCCCCGTCTTGACCTCCACCAGGGCAGTCCAGCTCCTGGCACCACGCGAAACCCTGATCAAGCCATCGGGGTACAAGCGTCGCTCGCCAAGAACGAATGGAACCTCGATGAAGCACTCAATCGCGCCGCTCGGCGCGCCGAAGGGCTGCACGAATCCGCGCCCGAACTCCTTCACGGCCGACAACACTGCCAACAGAGCAGAGGTAGCCCGCCGCTCCTGCTCCTCGGCACCATTGATCCCCGATGTTGGGATCAGCCGCGCCTCGTGCCATGCCTCTTCGGCCATACGTACTACCCCCGCGCTGAGATGGAAACGCCGCATGTGATCCAACACGACAACAGGTTTGGCACGCTATCGAAGGGAGGCGCGTCTCGTCGGCAGTTCCGAGTCCACGAGCGTGTGCCACGCGCGAGATCGGGGCGATGTCAGGTCCCAGCGGCAAGCTCGCTCGGCCGAGTCCGCGGCCGCGAACAGTCGAGTCTCCCGCCGCGTTACGGACGATGGGAGCCGACGGAGCCGGCTCGGGTTGAGTGAGCTCGTTGATCTCTACTGCGAGATGGATGACCTCATCCATGCGGCCCGGAACTCGCACTTGCGACCAATTGGGGCCGTGGACTGACCAATTGAATTCGAAGCCGTTCGACCGACCCCGGCCCGAGGGACTGCGGGCCAGGCAGACGAGTCGGAGGGCAGGACGCCGTGCCGCCGCTATCGCTGACGCCGACGAAAGCCCGTCCGAGCAGAATGCTCAGCCAGGAACGGATTTTGTCGAGACAGAGTCCATGTTGTCACGTGTCATCGACGTCGAAGCCGTGCTTCTTCAGCGCCCGAAGCACGGTGCGCGCCTCGATGTAGATGTGGCTTGTCTCGCTTCGCGAAAGGGGTGAGTTCTTCATCGCTTCCTCCAACGCCGCGTGAGTCACTAGGGCTCCGGAGGCAACGAGATCACCCACGAGTTGCGCTGTGACGTACTCGAAGCCGACGCCGTCATCGTCGAACCGCGTTCTCACCAACGCACGGTAGGCAACGAGTCGAGGGCTCGGGTCTGCCTCCAGGGTCAACTGTCCAGAGCGGACTCGGAATGCAGATCTTCGGGAGGAGCGACGTGCCCACCTCTTGCCGGCTACGCGGATCGATCCGCGCAGATGGACGGTCTTCTCTCGCTCGTGTCGCAGTACGTCAGGCAGGTTCTCCAATATCAACCCGACGTCGAAGATGAACGTGGCGGTGTCGAAGGGTTCAAGCCGAATCTTGCTCTCGGCGACTGCGTCGCTGTAGTCAGTTACCAGACGAGGGCTCATAGTCCGGCGAAATGGCCTGTACCGACCTTTGGACCATTGCAGCCCCAGATCCATAGCCGGTTCGAACACGGTGACGGCTGTTCGTCCCCGGTTCTCCACCGAGATGATCGCTACCTCACGATGGAGTTCGTCGCGTCGAAACTCAGCGAGCTCAGCCCATCTGTCATAAGTGTTGAACGGGCCGCTCGCGAGACCACCCAGGTAGGTGAGGAGACCACGCCTCAAGCCCACTGCGACTCGGGCTCCGGAGTGCACCCACGCCAGCACATTCCACGAGGCCACCAGCGCAGATACGGCTAAGGCCGCACAGGCAATGACGAGCGATGGCTCCAAGACATACCTCCGTTCAACCATCCTAGGCACCGCAGGATGGTTGAACGCGTGGAGAGACGGCTGACCCAACGTCTGCACGTGGAACCCGCGCCGGATGAGCACGGGCGTCGCTTGGCCGCGCCCATCGCAGAACGAGACAAGACCTCTAGCTGCGAGTGCGTCATACCGCCGCGTGTCACCGTTGCGACCGGCTTGCGAGCAGGCCGCCGACTCTCATCAGCAGTGTCTCAGGCGCGCAGGATGAGGTAGCCGAGCCGAAGAACAACAGGGATGGCTAGGAACACGAAGCCGAGACTCTTCAACCACTCACTGACCGAGGCGTTCTCGCCCCACATCGCCCAGGTGTTGAGCCCTAGCGCTCCGGCCACCCAGAGAAGCAGGATCGCTGCGAGGCCGGCGCCCATCGATCCCGTACTGGGTGTGCTCGCCCTTGCGTCTGTAGCCAGGCCGCCTTCAGGCAGAGATTCCAAAGCCAGCTTGTTGAGCGGCACAACGTTGCGGCTTGTGTCGTAGCGCCACAGCGCAACTTGAAGCCGCTCGGCTTCTGCGATCGCTTGGGCCGAGTAGCCCGAGAGCGAGAAGAAGTGGAGGCTCTCGCTCCCGTCGCCACGAGCTCCGCGAAGCCTCTGTACCTCGGGTCGACCAACTGCGCCGTTGAGATGCTTGACCTGCGCCAAGACGCCGGGACCTCGAACATCTACGCCTCCGTCCGCCCCACCCTGAGTCGTACGCGCTCCACGGAAGCCGCATGACCGCAGCACATCAGCAGCGAAGTGCTCTGCCTGCTTCCAGTCATAGATTGGGTCGTGCGATGACATGGCAGAAGTATCTGTCGTGAATTGCCCGATCGCGCCAACAATCGAGTAGCTGGACGAAGAAATGAGCGGACTCGGGCGGCCGCGACCCGCGAGATGCAACTGGGAGAGGCGTCATCGATCTCCGCGCCAATGTGCCGCCCGTCGGGAACGCGGGTTCGCCATAGCCGGGTGAGGGCCGACGGTGCGCGTCGGCCTCACATCAGCTAGGCAACGCGCCCGGCCGTATAAATATGGACGAGTGAGCCGGCTGGGTTCCTACGCCGCGAAGGCTCGTCCGCCGAAGTAGCACCCGCTCACCTCGTGGCCCGCTACTGTGCATCGCGTGGACGTCGCCTCGTTAGTGCTCACGATTCTGGGGGTGCTCCTGACCCTGACGGCGCTTGGGGTGGCGATCGCCATCTACCAGCGACAGAACGTTGAGCATGAGAACTTCAGGCGGCATGTCGACCAACGACTCGACGGCCTCATGGCTCGACGCATCGACGAAGAAGCCACCGAGGAAGCACCGGCCGCCGAGGACGCGCCCGAGGCTCCAATCCATGTGACGCGGACAATCGGGGATGTCTCCGTGATCAACCCTGCGGACATACCTATAGCCATCATCGGCGATCTAGGGGCGGCCCTGTCCCAGGGCCAGCTCGGCAACCACGGCGGGTGGCTCCTTGGCGAGGTCCGCGCAGGATACCGACGTACCGGTAAGGGGAATCATCCCTGGTACCTGCTCTTGGATGACCGCGATCAGACCGACAACACTTGGGTAGCCCGGATTGCGCGGGGCGGGCAAGCGAAAAGTGCGCCCACGGTCACCCTCGAAGAGGCTCGCAGCTTCTTTGGCGAGGAAGGCTGATCGCGCCACACGACCGAGGCTCCTCGGGGCTTACCGGACGTCCGGATTCGCCGCGACCCGCGCTGGACAGGTGTGTCCGGACCGCTGTCAGCGGCTCCCGATCACAGCGACTCGGCGCGTCCGGCGTCCGGACCCAAGTGCGGATGGATGTGGCCGTGCAGTCATCTCCCCGTTCGTCACTACAAGCGTGCGGTCACAATTGCGAGGCAGCTCTCCATCTCGCGCAGCATCCGGTCCGCCTCCAGTTGAGTGGGCGTCGCTCCCGCCTCGTGCATGTACTTGTTCCTCTTGTGAACGATCTCCTTGCGGAACGCAGCGAGTTCGGCAGCCGTGACGACATTGTGCTTAGCGAGAACTACCAGATGTGCGTTGAGGTTCGTGCCTGCGCCCCAGTGCTTAGCGGTCAGCAACTCGCTGAGAGTGGTGTCTAGGGCTCTAGTTGTGTGGAGAACCGAGAGAAGCCAACGACTGTCGTGCTTCGCTGTCCGTATCGCCAAGAGGCGGTTTAGTTCGCCGTACAACGCTGTCAGCTTCGTTGACTGACTGAGGAGCGGATTCTGACCGACGAGTAGCCGCAGAGTATCGACCCGCTTCTTTGTCGTCATTCAGGCACCTCGAATCCGATGGCTTCGACACCGGCGAACGCTGCGGCACGCTGCGGCTTGAACGCGTCGAAGGAGGGTTTTCGGGTCGCGACCTCGGTGCTGAAGTGGTGGACCGCTAGGTGGCCTCGTCCCGAGCGAAGCTTGGCCGACGTTTCGGCTACGCCCGAGAGCCCCAGCGAGAGGTCGTAGTCAAGGGAGACAGCCGTACTATTGGTTCTAGCGACCGCCCGTCGAAGATCTGCACTCGTGCGTGCTTCCGACCGTGCATACAGAATGCCGTTGTCGACTCCCATCCAACGGAGACGTCCGAGATCGCCACGTCGGGAGGCGGTTTCCGAAGTAGGCTCGCCCGGCGTCTCCGACCGCACTCGGAGGCGGCGCGGAATATCGAAAGCCTGAGTCCATGCCTCCGCGAAACGCTGATTGTGAAACGAGCGAACGTCTTCGATCACTTCAGCCGATTGACCAAGTGAGAACTCGGGACGCGAGCGATCGAACACCCGAAGCTCTCGGAGAGTTACGACTTCGTCCAGAAGCAGGTCAGCAGGCGTGAAGCTCACGGTCGCAGGGGCGTCGACAACGAGCACGCAGGCAGTGCCGGGCGGCATTGCCAAACGGACAAGGAGGAAGCGAGCACGTTCTTGGCGACTGGTCGGACGCGGACCGTGGCCGTTGTACACGAAATAGGCCGTAAGCGCTCCGCGCGACAGGGCAAGGATGTCGGGACCGCGGAGGAGCAGTGGGTGGTCAGGATACGCAACTGTCTCGCTTGATTGCAGTGCGCTCGCAACCCGTTGCACCAGTTGGCGTCGCTGCACCCGCAAACCATATAGGCGCCAGGCATCTTCGTGTCTTCGGAGAGCGCGGCGATCGACCGTGCCCTGCCTGCGCAACCGCACAGCGAATGCTCGACCGCATCGCTCGCACAGCGTCATTCCGCCGCAAGTGCCGTGGTCGCCCCCGGACGCCGAGCCAGTCTTGTCGACGAAGACTCAACTCACCGGCGGCCGCGATCCCCCTCGGGCTGGGAACGACGTGACGGCCGTTGTCGGTGGCGCCGCGTAGGATCGAAGCATTCGAGCGAGCGAGCTCGGGCCCTTCCTGAAGCCGATGATCCGGCTGCACACACCTCACTGATTCCCGGCCCACGACCGAAGTTGTCGTCGCGCCCACGGGGCGCGGGAGGGTCAGTCAGTGAGTGCCGTACCTGCCGAGTCACCCCACGACGGTGGGTGGCGTGCCCCGGGCACCCAGCCGGCCGCGTCGCCCGTCGTGGCCGCGGTGCTGGCACGCGTGCACGCGGCCCTGACCGAGCTGGGCGCGCTGTCGCTGACCGGGCTCGGGGACGCGGACGTCGCGAAGATGCTGGACGAGCTGACCGGTGCGTCGAGCCAGCTGACCCGGCAGGTGTGCCGCGCCGCGGCAGAGGCGGACCAGCGCCGCCTCGGGGACGCCACCGGCGCCCGTCACGTCCACCAGTGGTGGGCCGGCCGCAGCCGCCACACCCACGCCGAGGCCGCCCGCCTCACGAAGCTGGGCCGCGCGTTCGAGGACGACCTCCATGCCCCCACCGGACAAGCGCTGGCCGCGGGCTCGCTGCGGGTGGAGCAGGCACGGATCATCGTCGCCGCGGTCGACGCGATCCCCACGTCCGTCCGCACCGGCGACGGGGT
>CAZDAO010000062.1:0-12959 GCA_964503015.1 uncultured Nocardioides sp.
CGGTCGCGATGGCGCGGGCGGCAGGTCTGGGCTGGTAGTCGCACGGTGACGGTGCTGGGTCGCGGAGCGACCCGGTGCGGGATCGACTACCGGGATGCCGTTCGTCCGTACGCGGCGGGTAGGAGTGTCCTATTGGTTGGGGTGTCCTCGTCGGTCTATTGGGAGAGGTCACGGGGCGTGTGCGCTAGAGCCGTTCGAGCCAGTGGTGGTCCGGAACGAGCGTCTCGAGCGACTTCCGCATCCAGGCTCGTTTGTCGGCTGTGAGCGTTGCAAGCGTGGCCTCGAGGTCGGGCTCGTCCTTTGCCCGCCGCAGTCGCGCCTTGTAGACCAGGACAATTTCCGGCAGGAGGTAGCGGATGCCGTCGTCCGCTACCCAGGTGACGTTGTCGACCTGGTCGACGTGATCGGCCATGAACTTGTTCGTCCACTTGCCGTCGGCATCAGGGGTGAGGGGCATGTCGATGATCCACGGAGCGGCAGCGTGCGCGCGAAGCCACAACTGACTGCCGGGCTCGTCGACCGTCGACCAACGGTCGCCAAGCGGGTGAAGGACTCCGCCGACGTTGTTCCAGACGTGCCAGCGTCCCTTCATGAACTCGACGAAGGCGGGGACGTCGCAAGCGAGGATCGATACGTCCGTGTCCTCATGCTCTCGCCGGTAGCCCGTCGCGGCTTCAATGGCCCATCCACCGACGACCCACCACGGGCGGTCGAAGCCGTCCATCTCCTTGGCGAACGTCGGCGGGTCCATCGGCTCCCATGCGCCATAGAGCGCCAAAAAGGCCTCTTCCTCCATCTGTTCCTCGGCCGTCCTATGGAGCGGCACTCGCGAGAGATGAGTTTGCATGAGATCCCTTCGGACAGGTGGGTGCGCGCGGACGGTGCACTTTAAGTGCCCGTCAGTTGACACGTCGGGAGACACAACGTCCGTTCCGAGCTCTGAGCGAACGCTTCTACTTGGCCTTGAGCTTCGTCCAACGGCCTGACGCCCCGCCTGTCGACAAGTCAGCGAAGTCCCAAAAGCCGATCGCGATGCGGTTCTATCCATGAGTGCCACGTCAGCACACGGTGACCCTCCAAAGTGAGCACGCCTCCCCTCCCCGCTGCTGGCTTGATTGATCTGCCACGCAGGGTGGGTGGTGCAGCATAATCGTCAAGCTGATGGCGGATCGGGCTGTGATGCGAAGGTGCGGACAAGGTCGGCGGTCCAGAGTTCGGGGATCTCCCATGGAATGAAGTGGCCGCCCCGGGTATGAGCCGTGATGTTGGTGTGGTTGTACCAAGCAGAGCGGTCGCTGGCCAGGAACGAACCGATCCGCGCATCGGGGCCGTCGACGCCCGGTGGATTTTCGTAGTCGACGAAGGTGATCCCAGTCGGCACGTCGATCACTGGTGTCCGATCATGTGAGGCGGCCCACGGGTAGCGGTTGTTGTTGGCGTAGGTGCGGATCGAGCTGGCTATGGCGTTGCCAGTCCAGTAGATCGTGGCGTGCGTGAGAAGATCGTCGCGGGTGAACACGGTATAGACGTCTCCGCGGTTGTCGGACCACTTCATCCATCGTTCGAGCAACCAGGCCAGCATGCCGACCGGGGAGTCGGCCAGCCCGTATCCCAGTGTGCTGGGGGCGATCATGTGGGCGGCGAGGTGTACGGCGAATCGTCGGTCGAACTCGATCATACGGTTCTGTTGCTCGTCTGGGAGGTCCGGTGGGATGGGTCTACCGGCGGCGAAGTCCCACGCGCGGTTGCCCGTGAACAGGTCGAGTTTGAGGGCTGAGCCGATGTGGATGCCGTAGAGCTCCTCCGCGTACTTGTGGCCTAGTTGGCCAGTGACGAGGGCGCCGACATCACACCCGGCAGCGGCATACCGAGCATGGCCCAACACTTGAGTCATCAACTCATGCCACACGTCGGCAATCTTCCAGAAGTTCATGTCCGGGCGAGTGGGCGTTGAATAGCCGAAGCCTGGGAGGGACGGGACGATCACCTCGAAGGCGTCTGCCGGGTCACCTCCGAAGCTGGCCGGGTCGGCAAGGCGATCTATGACTTTCGCCCAGTGCCAGAAGGTCCACGGCCATCCGTGGCTGAGGATCAGAGGTCTGGGGTTGGGTCCCACGCCAGGCCTGTGCATGAAGTGGACGGGTGTGCCGGAGACATCGACCGAGTACTGCCCGTAGGTGTTCATCGTTTGTTCGATGGCTCGCCAGTCGAAATCGTCTGCCCAGTAGGCGGCCAGCTCCTGGATCAGGGCTCGGGGAACGCCGTAATGGCCGTCCTCGTTTCCCTTGTCTTCTGGCCAGTTGGTCGCTCGGACCCGTGAGCGCAGGTCGTCCAGCACATCGGCCCTGATATTGATCGGGGTCGGCGACAACCCGTCGATGTTCGAACTCATGTCCCGCTCCGAACCTCAGGATCGAGATCTGGTTCGCCAGGCAGGTCGAAAGCGTGATGTGTCGACGACGACGGCTCGACGGGCGTTCCATCCACCGACACGATGAGCATGCTCAAGTCCAGCACCGGCGCGCTGTGCGTCACAGAGCCCACTGCAACAGCGTCGACGCCGGTTGTTGAAACCGCGGAGATGCTCGCCAGGTCGATGTTTCCCGAAGCTTCCAGTTGGGTCGATGACCCCCGCTCATCGCGCAGCGCGACGGCACGACGCATATCGGTGACGGACATGTTGTCGAGCAGCAGCCAATCGACTTCGCAGTCAAAGCCCTCCGCCACCTCGCTCAACGTGGTGACCTCAGTCTCGATCAATAGTCGCCCAGCGGCCCTGGAGGCCATGTTCTCGCGAACTGCACGGACGGCGACTTGCAGGCCTCCAGCAGCACGAAGGTGGTTCTCCTTGAGCAAGATCATGTCATCGAGGCCCATCCGGTGATTCGAACCTCCACCACACCGCACCGCGTACTTATCGAGCCGTCGCAAGCCGGGCGCCGTCTTGCGAGTGTCGCGCAGCAAGATCCCCGTTCCGTCGAGCTCATCAAGGAAAACACGCGTCCGCGTGGCGATGCCTGCCGCGCGCTGAAGGAGGTTGAGCGCCGTCCGCTCGCCGGTGATCAAGGAACGGGCCCGGCCATGGATCACTGCCACGACGTCGTCAGAGCGGACGGCCTCCCCATCTCTGGCGACGGCTCGCACGCGAACTCGGGGGTCGACCTGGTGGAAGACCTCCGCGACGAAGTCGATACCTGCCAGGGTCCCATCTTGCTTGCAGATGATCCGGGCTTCAGCGATCGACGCCGCAGAAACCGTCCACAACGTCGTGAGGTCAGTTGCGGCATGATCCTCGGCCAACGCTGCGCTCACAACCCGACTGAGCTCCGGAACGAATTCTCGCGACGTGTCGCCATGTGTGCGGGTAACAGCCTTGAGCATCCAGCGGCTCCTAGTCAGGAAGGATCGAAAATGGTTGTCGGCGCGAAGATGGATGGTCAGATCGGCGCCTACTCGTGGGAGGTGGGCGGGAGGAACATCTCGGGGTGCAATGAAGATCCGACTTGAGCTCGGTCAGTTGATGCCTTCGACGATGCGGAGGTCGCGCTCGACGCCGTCGGAGAGGGCGACTAGCGCTTCCCGGTAGGCCGCGCTTTCGTGCGCCGTGACTGCCTGCTCGGAGCTGTCGAACTCGACCAGGACAGTGCGTTCGGCGAGTCCCACATCGTGCGCCACGGACCGACCGCCACGGACCAGGGTCCGACCGCCCCCGGCCTTGACGGCCGGAGCAGCCAACTTGTTGTACGCGGCCAGCTTCTCGGGGTCTGAAATGGTGCGGTAGGCGCTGACCCAGTAGCCCGTGGGCATGGAAACTCCAGTGTTGGGATAAGTGCATCTGAGGCATCGGTTGGCTTCGGGGGAGCGGTCGGCGAGCGCAAGCGAGGCTTGTCAGCGTCAAGACCGCGATGACGCCAGCGATGGTGTCCTTGCGAGTTGGAGCTGGTCAGTGGTGCGAACGCGTTCGGTGATGGCCCGCCGGTGTGCGGGAGGCGATCGCGATGCGGTTCCATCCATTGATGGTGACGATCGCCATGAGTACATCGGCCAGCTCCTTCTGCGAGAAGACCGAAGCCGCCTCTTGCCAGACGCGGTCGGGCACGTGGTCGTCGGCGATCAGGGTCACAGCTTCCGTGAGCGCCAGGACCGCGCGTTCCCGCTGGGTATAGACCGGCGCTTCCCGCCAAGCCGACAGCAGGTAGAGACGCTGTTCGGTCTCGCCCTGCGCTCGAGCGTCTTTGGAGTGCATGTCGACGCAGAACGCGCAACGGTTGAGCTGCGACGCGCGCATCTTGATCAGTTCGCAGAGGGTGGGATCGACGGCGTGGTGCACCGCCTGCTCGAGGTCGGCGTAGGCACCGAAGAGTTCCGGTGATGTCTGGTGGACCGAGAGTCGTTCCTGGTCGGCGTGGGTGTGTCGTGCAGGTGAGTGCATGTGTTCTGATCCCGTCCTGGTGGTGGGTTCGCGCTTGGCGTGCAGCGCTGCAGGGGTCGTCGACTGCTCATCGGTCAGAGGCCAGCGCCCTCCGCGTCATGGTGGTGAACTGCTCGATCGCGTCATCGGCAGCCTTGCGATCACCGGTCAGGGCCATCTCGAACAGGATTCCCCGGCCTACGGCGAGGCACAGACGCGCGAGCTGGTCGGCCTGCGACTGGTCGGTGACCCGGGCGAACCCTCTGCTAAAGCCCGAGAGCCACGCCTCGGTCAGGATCTGCCGGAGCTGCTCGGCGTAGGGTTTGCCATACATCGCGTGCGCAGACAGTTCGTAGAAGAGCGGGGCAAACGTGCTGGCTGTGTCCGCGACGTGATGCCAGTACACGCGACCGGCCTCGACCGGGTCCTGGGTGTGGGCGAGGCATTCCTCCAACGCTCGACCCTCGGCCTCGCAGACCTTGCCGATGACCGCGGCCAGGAGTTGTTCGCGGGACCCGAAGTGGTAGTTCAACATCCGATTGCTCGTCCCCACGCCTGCTGCAAGGGTCCGCATGCTGGTGTCCAGCACGCCATGCGTGGCGAACCACTCCACGATCCGCTGCAATAGCAGCTCGCGCGGCCCGTCAGGCGACGCAGTCATCGCCCCCGGCCTCGCACCGAGAGTTCGGCGAACGTGTCCGCCTCCTGCTCCACCATGCGTCGTGCCTTTCTTCCCATCAACAATCCCACGAGCCCGGCGAGGGGACCGCTCCACTCGATGCCAAGAACCAGCAGCGCTCCCCCGTTACTCGGTCGGATCTCATGAGTGGCCTTGGTGCGCACACCGGTCGAAGCGGCCACCCAGGTGAAGCCGACATCTGGCTCCCAGTCGGTGATCTCGTACACCGCCTTGGGAAGGCCGGGCTGCCGTACCTCGAACCGAGAACCCTCGCCGGCCGGCCCTCCCCCGTCGATCCGGGTGACCCGCTGCATCGTCGGCAACAGGTCGTCCCAGTGCTCCACATCGCCGACCAGGTCCCACACGCGGTCGACTCCGGCATCGATCTGACGTTCAACAAGTTTCATGTATCAAATGATACATCAGGCAACTCGAGGTCTGACTCTCGGGTCGCGTTGGCTATCAGCATCTCGGTGCCGAACCAACCCCAGTAGATGCGGTGGGCCTGGATCTGCCGACCAGTCAGCTCCATGACTTCTGCGATATCGACCTGGTCGCCGTCGGGGGCCTCGCGTCGGTACTCCCAGAACAACGTGTGTCCATCCCACAGGTAGGTGCCATCGCGAGACCAGCGCACCAGATTATTCGGTCGGCGACGACCACCCTCGTCGAAGAATCGCCTCAGCTCATGCTTTCCCCGCACGGTCCCGCTGGGCCGGCCGAGAATGCGTGGCGCCAGCGGAGTCTCCAAGACCGCATCGTCGGCGTACAGGCCCAGGAGACCGTCGACGTCGCGTTCGCGCGCCAGACGGTCCCACTGTTCGAAGATGTAACGAGCATCGTCAGCAGTGCTCGCCGCCATGTGGAACATCGATGTCTACCTCCTTCAGCGCTCGCAACCGAGTCGGCGCGAGGTCGATCTGTCCGCGTTCCGCCGTGTCCCAACGGACACCCGTCGATTGACTCAGCGGCGCTGCCGGCGCGGTCAGCCTTCGATCGAGGCGAGTCCTCGAACGGAAAGCATGAAGGCACACAGGGCCGTCGTGGCGCACACATAGAGAACGTTGTTCTCTGCACCGCCGAACTCCACGTGCGACGCGGCATCGGGCAGCCGGATCTTGCCCATGAGTGAACCGTCCTGGTCGTAGCAGTGCACGCCGTCGAGGGCGCCGATCCAAATCCGGCCGTGCTCGTCGACCGCCATGCTGTCCAGGCTCGGCGTGCCGCTGCGGACGAACGTCTCCCCCTCGGAGGACGCGGCCTCGCCCCCTCGGAACCTCTGGATGGTGCTCGTCCGACTGTCCGCCACGTACAGCCACTCTTCGTCCGGCGCGAAGGCGATTCCCGTCGGACGTTCGAAGCGACCCGCGACGCGGTCGACGCATAGGTCACTCGGATCCACTCGGTAGACGAAGCTGCCCCCCTGCGCCTCGGCAGCCCGCCGCCCCTCGTAGTGACCGCTGATCCCGTAGGGAGGGTCGGTGAACCAGATCGCGCCAGCGTGGTCGACGACCACATCGTTCGGGCTGTTGAGCGGCTTGCCCGCATAAGCATCGGCGAGCACCGTGATGGATGCATCGTGCTCGGTCCGCACCACACGGCGCGCGCCCTGCTCGCATGTGATCAGGCGCCCCTCGCTGTCGAAGAGATTGCCGTTGGGGAACCCGGCTGGCTGCCGGAAGACCCCCACCGCGCCCGTGACGTCATCCAATCGAAGCAGGCGATTGTTCGGGATGTCGCTGAACACCCGTACGCGTGCGGCGGGGTTCCATGCTGGGCCCTCCAACCAGCGTCCTCCCTCCCACAGCACGGTCCACCGCACGTCACCTTGGAGACTGCGGAACCGCGGATCGTGGACCTCCCACGGATCGGCGATCTCATCGGCGCGCACGCACCGTCTGAATTCCTGATCCGCTGTCATGGGCGCACCGTCCCGCGTCGTAGACAGCGGCGGTCGTGGCAATGGTCATTCATGTCGAACCTCCTTGATCCGTTGTGTGCGTTGGTAGAGCGGTCGCAGTGTCGGTGGCCGTGTCCCTCAGATCGGTTTCTGGAGGTCGTCGATCAATGGCCCCACCATCTGCTCCATGCTGGCGAACCGAAGCCCCCGGTTCCTCAACGCCGCGAGTCGGGGTGAGTTGAGGAACATGAGCCGCGCAAGGCGACGGGATTGGGTCTGGGCGGCCTCCACCCGGGTGCGTCTGCGCCGCTGGTAGAGCTGGAGTGCGTTGGGCAAGTAGGTCGGATCGGTCCGAGAGAGCTCATCAGCCAGCACCGCAGCCGACTCCAGGGCCATAGAGGCACCGATGCCGGCAGTGGGCAAGAAGGCGGCGGCGGCATCGCCGACGAGCGCGACCCGGCCTTGCACCCAGTGGGGTGAGCGGACGTCGCTCATCGGCCACAAGTACAGCCGCTCGTCGTCGCCGGGCAGGTCAAGTAACAACTCGGTGACCGGAGTGCCGTACGAGTCGAGCAGCGAGGAAAGTCGGGCAGCGCGTCCCTCACGACGATCGGGCTCCAGCGTCTCGATGGGTGCGCCCGCGATGACGCAGAGCCTTTCTCGGCAAGGGTAGGTGCCCAAGAAGCTGCCCGCACCCCACCGCTCGATCGTCTCGCCGGTGGCTGTCAGCTTCGGATCGGTCCACCACACGTAACACCCCCATCCGGTGTCACGCAGGGCAACGCGACCGAGGAGCAATTCGCGGACGCGCGAATGGATCCCGTCGGCGCCGACTACCACATCGAACGTCTCAGCGGTCCCGCCATCGAAGGCCACCTCGACGCGGTCATGGGTCTGAGTGAGACTGGCGATGCTGACACCCGCACGCACCTCGACCCCGTCGAGGGCACCCCGCAACATGCCGAGGAGGTCAGCACGGGGGATGATGCCGAGGTGGCCGTAGTCGGCGATGCTGTCGGGTAGCGGTGAGCGGGTGAGCAGCTCGCCAGTGACGCCTTCGGCCACGTAGGTCCGCATCGGTTCGCTGGCCGCGACGAACTCTTCGTGGACTCCGAGGGCGTGGAAGACCCGACTTCCGTGCGGCCACAGCGCCAGGGCGTAGCCGAGTGCCCCACCGTCCGGGCGCCGATCGATCACGACGGGCGAGTGCCCTTGGCGTGCCATCAGCCCGGCTAGGGTGAGACCGGCGATCCCGGCTCCTACAATCAACGTGCGCATGAGTCTCTTCCTCTTCGGCTTGTACGGCGGCTCGGACGCTCGACGGCTCAATGGCTCCGGAACGCCATCAGTTCACCCTTTCCGACCCCGAGCGTGGTGATGACAAGCTCGGCGTCACTGGCGAGCTGCTCAAGAAGCGGCGCGATCTGCTCTGGATGGGAGTTGGCGTTGTCGACGACCAGCAGCCCGCCCGGTCGCAACACCCGCCGCGGGTGAGGCCACCAGCCGGCATACTCGCTGCGCTCGGCGTCGAGGAACAGCAGATCTGCGCTGCCGTCCGCCATCTCGGCGAGCACGCGACCGCCGTCACCCACGCGGAAGATGACCTGGTCGATCAGCCCTGCCCGGTCAAGGTGCTGCGCTGCAACGCGCTGCGCGTCGGCGTCGTTGTCGATGCTGGTGACATGTCCGGACGTGGCACGGGTCGCCGCGGCCAACCATAGGGTGGAGACGCCTCGTGAGGTGCCGATCTCGATCACTTGTCGTGCTTGGACGAGCTGGACCAGGAACCACAACAGTTCCCCGGCTGGCGGCTCGAGAACACGCCACCGGCGTAACCGGCGTGGTTCCCCAGCGTCGTGGAGCTGCGCCTCGGCGCAGACTTGCTCGATCACGCGGCTCACATGTGGGTCCATCACCTCAATGTATCATTTGATACAGACCTGAGAATCCGGTGTACCCACTCTCAGCGGCGGTCCGATGCTGACCGCTCCAGTCGGTCGGTGCCTCTGGGGTCGAGGCCTCCGGAATCCGTCCAGACCTGCACGCCGATGGCTGCCAGCTTCTCTGGCACCGCCCCGAGATCGTCGATCTCCTCCATGTGATGCACGCCGGGCCGGACCCCGGCCAGGGCATACCCCGCAACGCAGGCGGTGACCCGGGCGGTCACGCGACTCTGCTCGTCACCGGTGATCGCGATCCACCGCCTGCTGACCCCGTTGCCGGCCTCGACGTGCAGCGCGAAGCCACTTCCTCCGGAGTGGACACGTCGGAAGATGAGGCAGAGGAATTCTTGTCCTCGCACGCCTGCAAACAGCCTCAGGATGCCCACTCGCTGCATCGCGAACACGAGGTTGGTCAACACCGGAGAGTCGAAGCACAGGCGCGTTGCGGCCGTCCGTACTCCCAACGTGGCTTTCAGTGTCACCTGGTCCGAGAACGGAAAGACGTAGGCACTGCGCCTCCCGTACGTCGGGACGTGCACTCGCCGTCGCGCTGGCTGTGCCCGACGATCGACTGGAGCCGTGAGCTGCCGGACCGTCCAGGTGACCGCCTCCCTGCCATGCCGTTCGCCGGTGCCGAGCAGCACAGTGATGTCCACCTCGTCCAGTGAACCCAGCGACTCCTTGAGTCGACGCGCGAGGATGTTGGTGAGACCCGGTGCCACGCCCACGCTGAGAATCGCCGAGCCGCCGGTGTCCACGGCCAGGTCGTGCAGTGCGCCTGCCTGCACCAGGAGATGCGCGGAAGCCGACATGTCAACAACGGTCAAGGATCGCTCCAGACACGCCCGCATGAAAGACGAGTCCGATGGTTCGACGGCAAGCACGACCACAACGACGTCCAGGTCGGCAGCCAGGTCCAGGACCGTCTCCGGAGCGGTGATATCAGCTTGAGCCGGGATCACTCCAGGGGTGTCGGCAGCCAGCTGCTCTGCTTGGGCGAGATGGCGTCCGACACAAACGACCCGGCCGGGGAAGGTTCTCGACAGCTCGCGGGTGACGGTGCCGCCAACGGTGCCGTAGCCGCCGAGCACCATCACTCGCCCGTCCAAGGTCATCAGCGCCCGCCTGAGATCGCCTGGTCGGTCCCGACCGGTAGACGCGAGCGTCGAGCGCCGACGATGACGACCGCTGCGACCACGCCGTGCAGTCCCAGCAGCGTGCCTCTCGTTTCAACAGGGGTAACCGACAATGGTCCCAGTGCTGAGAGTGCCGCGACCCCCAAGGCGAAGACGCTCCAGATCCGAATACCTCGCGGGCTGAATCGCTCTAGGCAACGCAGCACGCTCAGCCCCACCAGTGCTGCGACCGCCGCGCTGACGACGACGGAGACGACGCTGATGCGGCGGGGCTCGTTGTTGATTGCAACGACGGGATCGACGCCCCCCATCTGGACCGCGGTCAGCCACATCACCAGCGCGCAGATCACTGCGGCGCCCGTGACCACCAGGTCGGTAGCCCAGGGAACGTCCGTTCGGGCGCCGGGACCGGCTCTTCTGGTAGTGCTCGACATGACAACAACCATCTCCTTGTGATTGTTAGGGACGCGCGTGGCGAAGCAGCGATCCACTAAGATCGTAGTGAACAAACTACGACGATCGTAGTGGTCAGGCAAGGGGAAGACGTGAGTCGACATGAGATGATCGCGGCTGCAGCGGTGGAACTCGTCGCCGAGGGCGGTAGTCACGCGCTCACCCACGGCAAGATCGATCGCCGGCTCGGATTGCCCCCGGGCACAACCTCGAATTACGCACGCACCCGTCGCGACCTGGTGCGTCTGGTCATCGATCGAGTGGCGGACATCGCGAATCTCCGAGAGGACCCCAGCCCGCCCCCTACAACCGTGTCTCAGGCCGTTGCGCAGCTCGTCCCCGCCTTCGAGCAAGCGGTCATGAGAGGGACTGACACTCGCGCTCGGATGGCTCTCTCGATCGACTGCGCCGAGGATGCCGAGCTGCACGAGCTCCTCACCACCAAGTCGCCGGTCCGCGCCAAGCTCTTGAGTGAGGCCGAAGCCATGCTCGACGCAGTGGGCGTCACCGACCCGTCCGCTCGCGCCATCGACTTCATCGCCATCATGAATGGTCTGCTGTACGACCGTCTCGCCGGAAATGGCGTCCGAGGTGTGCAGGCCGACGCCACAGAGGTGATCCGAGCTTGGCTCGTGGGCAACGGAGCCAGGCAGTAACGCGGCCGAAGCTCATCCAACAGGCTCGTTCAGGTGGCATTCATTCGTTCGATGGCCCCTTTGTTCATGTGCCCTTTTCGGTCGTAGATCTCGATCGAGGTTCGCGACAGCACGACGGCCACGTCGAGGCGGCTTTGCCGACGACACCGCGCGGACGGATTCAGCTCAGCAGCGTCTCAGCCTAGACCCGAGCGGGGGACCCACTGCGCCTACAGGAATAACCTCGTCCACGCGGACCTCGAGTCGGTCGACCCCGGTCGCGCTTCGGAGCGTGGCCATCCCCACTCACACTCCCTGCCTCGCGCTCACCAGGCAACCGCGGGAATGGGGTTGTGCGATCTCAACCATTCGCTCCCCGCAAGACTCTCGAGTGGCCACCTCGTTCGGTGCTTCTAGGCTCGCCACATGACGAAACGGCGCTCCCCTGAGGTGGAGGTGATCGTCCGGAAGGCGAACCCTCCACGGCTACGCCGCAAGAAGCGGAGCTCTTGAGGCTTGGTGGTTCCGCAAGACCCGTCCGGTACGTCATCCCGGGACAGGGACGGCTCCCGGAACAGAGTGCCCACTACTCCCCCACCCCACATTGCTCGAGGCGAACCGGGGACACGATTTGAACCGAAACCCTCTGGCTAAGAGCGCAAAACACAACAAGTGCAATCGCAACCCGACAAGCGGCGTCACGGAGCGGCAGACGGTCCCCACGAGGTCTCGCAGGTCGGGCTCAACGAGACCGTTCACCCGGCGGTGCACCTGCAATCGGTCCAGAAGGGCGATTAGGGGTCGATTCTCCACAGGCCGCGCGGCACGGGCTGCACACCTTCAGTTACGAGGGCAAACCTGTCCTCGTGATCACGAAGGAGCACACGATGAGTACCACCGTCGACACCAGCCACGAGAGCATGATCCTCACCATCGACGAGGCTGCGGCCTACCTCGCGATCCCGAAGGCGACGCTGTACACCTGGCGGACCCGCCGGGTCGGGTTCGGACCGCGCGCAGTGAAGATGGGCGGCTGCCTGCGCTACCGCCGCGCGGACCTCGACGCGTGGATCGTCGAGCATCTCGAGCCCGCAGGAGGCGAGTAGGGCCATGGCCAGGCCACCACTCCCCCTCGGCACGTGGGGGACCATCACTACCGAGAAGATCCGCGACGGCAGCTACCGCGCCCTGACGCGTTTCCGTGACCACGACGGCAACACTCGACGCGTCACTGCGACTGGTCCGAGCAAGGCGGCCGCGGAGCGAGCGCTTCGAGACGTGCTTGGCACGCGCACCGCGCCAGCGGGCGAGCTCATCACCGCGGAGACCCGGCTGATCGATCTCGCCAACCTGTGGATCACTGGTCTCGAGGCTGAAGGACGGATCGAACAGACCACCATCAACGAGTACCGCCGGGTGCTGGACAACCTGGTGCTACCGAGTGTTGGCGGTCTGAAGCTTCGCGAGGCCACCACGGGCCGGCTGGACCGACTCCTGCTGAGGTTGCGCGATCAGAGCGTGAACCGGCAACGCAAGGCCAAGGTCGTCCTCGGGGCCATGCTCGACCTCGCCGTTCGACACGATGCAATCCCGGTGAACCCGGCTCGCGGGACGAGCCGGGTTCACCGACCGAAGCAGGAGACCAGGGCACTGCGGGTCGAGGACCTGGTCCAGATCCGCGCCGCCGTACGCCGGTGGATCAACGCGGACCGCCCCGGACCCAAGGCCACCGGCGACATGACCGACATCATCGACCTAATGCTCGCCACCGGTTGCCGCATCGGCGAGATCCTCGCCTTGCG
>CAZDAO010000063.1:0-12744 GCA_964503015.1 uncultured Nocardioides sp.
CGATCTCGGCCCAGCTGAAGCCGTGGATCCGGGCGCGGCGTACGGCGACGGCCTCCGCGGCGGCGAGCTCGTGCTTGGCTCGCGCGATCCGCATGAGCTCCTCGAGAGGGCTCTCCTCCCCCGGGTCCTCGGCGTCGACAGCAGTCCTCATGCGTCAACCATGATTGACGATCTCCGAGATGTCAACCGTTGTTGACGGACTGGTCCTTCGTCAGGTGGACCAAGGCGTCACGGGAATCGCTCAGTCCTTCGGGCGCTGGTCGACGATGCGACGCATCTTGCCGACGGAGCGCTCGATCTCGAAGGGCCCGACGACCTCGACGCTGACGGTGACGCCGATGACGCGCTTGACCAGCTCGGCGACGTGGCGGCCGGCTGCCTCGCCGGCGTCGACGGCGACGTCCTCGCGCCGCTCGATGCGCACGGTCAGGGTGTCCATGTTGCCCGCCCGGTCGCGCACGCACTGGAAATGCGGCGTCAGCTCCGGGACGCCGAGGACGAGCTCCTCGATCTGCGTCGGGAACAGGTTGACGCCGCGCAGGATGATCATGTCGTCCGTGCGGCCGGTGATCTTCTCGATCCGCCGCATCGGCCGCATCGTCCCCGGGAGCAGCCGCGTCAGGTCGCGCGTGCGGTAGCGCAGGACCGGCATCGCCTCCTTGGTCAGCGAGGTCAGCACGAGCTCGCCCTCCTCGCCGTCGGGCAGCACCTCGCCGGTGACCGGGTCGATGACCTCCGGGTAGAAGTGGTCCTCCCACACGTGCAGCCCGTCCTTGGTCTCCACGCACTCCTGGGCGACGCCGGGGCCGATGATCTCCGACAGCCCGTAGATGTCGACGGCGTGCATGTCGAGACGCTCCTCCACGGCCACGCGCATCTCGTTGGTCCACGGCTCGGCGCCGAAGATGCCCACCCGCAGCGAGCTCGACCGCGGGTCGAGGCCCTGGCGTTCCATCTCGTCGACGATGTTGAGCATGTACGACGGCGTCACCATGATCACGTCGGGCCGGAAGTCGGCGATCAGCTGGACCTGCCGCTCGGTCATGCCGCCGGAGACGGGCACGACCGTGCACCCCAGCCTCTCCGCGCCCGCGTGTGCCCCGAGGCCGCCGGTGAACAGGCCGTAGCCGTAGGCGTTGTGCAGGACGTCGCCCGGACGGCCGCCGGCTGCCCGGATGCTGCGCGCGACCACAGTGGCCCACACGTCGAGGTCCCCGCGCGTGTAGCCGACCACGGTCGGCTTGCCGGTCGTGCCGCTGGAGGCGTGCACCCGTACGACGTCGGTGCGCGGCACCGCGAACATGCCGAACGGGTAGTTCTGGCGCAGGGTCTCCTTGGTCGTGAACGGCAGCCGCGCGAGGTCGGCGAGCTCGGTGAGGTCGTCGGGGTGCACGCCCGCTGCCTCGAGCGCCTGTCGGTAGTGCGGCACGTGGTCGTAGGCGTGCCGCACCGACCAGCGCAGGCGCTCGAGCTGCAGCGCCCGCAGCTCGTCGACGGAGGCCTGCTCGATCGGCTCGAGCCCGTGGTCGGGCGGGACGGGGGCGGGCACGGCTCTCAGACCGACGCCCGGCGCACGAGCTCAGGCACGAAGACCACCCGACGGGGCGTGCCGCGGCCGCCCTCGGCGATCGCCTCCAGGAGCAGCCGGACCGCCTCGGTGACCATCGGACCGATGGGGTTGTGCAACGTGGTGAGCGGCGGGCGGGTGCGCTCGGCGACGCCCAGGTCGTCGTAGCCGACGATCGAGACGTCCTCGGGCACCCGGATCCCCCGGCCGGCCAGCTCGCGCATCGCGCCCTGCGCCATCAGGTCGGACGCGGCGAAGATGCCGTCGATGTCCTCGGCCGTGTCGAGGAGGGCTGCGCAGGCCTCGGCGCCGCCCGCCTCGGTGAAGTCGCCGTAGGCCACGAGGTCGGCGTCGAGCCCGGCTGCCGCCAGCTCGTCGCGCCAGCCCTCGAGCCGGTCGTGGCCCGCGCGCATGTCGCGCGGTCCGGCGATGGTCGCGATCCGGCGCCGGCCGGCCCCGATGAGGACCTGCACGGCCTGGCGCGCGGCCGCGGCGTTGTCGCTGTCGACGTAGGACACCCGCTCGGAGCCGAGCCACGGACGGCCGATGAACACGCACGGCAGCCCCAGGTCGGACAGGTGCTCGGCGAGCCGGTCGTCACGGTGGTGGGAGGCGACGATCGCACCGTCGACGGAACGGCCGCGGAGGTACTTCAGCAGCCGTTCCTCCTCCTCCCCCGGCTCGGCGAGGAGCAGCACCAGCTGCAGGTCGTGCTCGCGCAGGGCCCGCGAGACCAGGTGCAGCATGCGCGCGAAGAACGGGTCGGAGAAGATCCGCTCGTCGGACTCCGGCAGGATCACCGCGACCGATCCGGTGCGCCGGGTGACCAGGGAGCGCGCGGTGCCGTTGGGCGTGTAGCCCAGCTGGCGCACGGCGTCGAGGACCGCGGTCTGCGCCTTCGCACTGACCTTCGCCCTGCCGTTGATCGCACGGGAGGCGGTGGCCTTGCTGACCCCTGCCAGCCGGGCGACCTCGCCGAGCGTGGACGCGTGCTCGTTCATCGGGTTCACGCTACTACTGGAGCGCGTTCCGGGCGGCCACCTCCGCGAACCACAGCGCGCTGTCCTTGGGCGTGCGGACCTGGGTGTCGTAGTCGACGTGCACGATGCCGAAGCGGTGCGCGTAGCCGTAGCTCCACTCGAAGTTGTCCATCAGCGACCACACGAAGTAGCCCCGCACGTCGACGCCCTCGTCCATCGCGTCGAGCATGGCGTGCAGGTGCTGCTCGATGTACTGCTGGCGACCGACGTCGTGGATCGCGCCGTCCTCGACCACGTCGTCGGCCATCGCGCCGTTCTCGGTGATGTAGACGGGCGGCGCGCCGTAGTCGTGCCGGAGCCGGACGAGCAGGCGCCGGAACGCGTCGGGGTCGATCTCCCAGTCGCGGTCGGTCGTCGGGCGCCCGGTGCGGGGGAAGACGAAGCCGCCCCCTGGGTACGGCGACTCGCGCGGGCGGGGCGAGTGCTCGATCCGGCTGCCGAGCAGCTCCCCCGGCGCCGCGTCGTAGGGCAGGGCCGCCGGGAGGTCGCCGTGGTAGAAGTTCACGCCCAGGAAGTCGAGCGGCTGGCTGATGATCTCCAGGTCCCCGTCGTGGACGACGTCCTGCCAGGGCCTGCCGTCGAAGAGCATGCCCTCGGTGTCACGCGCCAGGTCGTCGGCGTACGCCCCCCGGAAGAGCGGGTCGAGAAACACCCGGTTGTGGAAGCCGTCGAGGCGCCGCGCGGCGTCGACGTCGGCCTCGCGGGTGGGGTCGAACGGGTCCGCCACGGTCGGGTTGAGCGTGATGCCGACCTTCTTGCCCCGCTCGGCCGTGCCGCCCCGGCGACGGAACTCCTCGACGAACAGCCCGTGCCCGAGGAGCAGGTGGTGGGCCGCGACCACGCCGGCGACGCCCTCCTGGCGACCCGGGGCGTGGCCGCCGCTGGTGTAGCCCATGAAGGCCGAGCACCAGGGCTCGTTGTGGGTCGTCCAGCTGTCGACCCGGTCGCCGAGCGCGTCGTGCACGACCATCGCGTAGTCGAGGAAGCGGTGGGCCGTGTCGCGGTTGGTCCACCCGCCCTCGTCCTCGAGGGCCTGCGGCAGGTCCCAGTGGTAGAGCGTGAGGAACGGCGTGATGCCGGCGCCGAGCAGCTCGTCGGTGAGCCGGCTGTAGAAGTCGAGGCCGGCGGGGTTGACCCGCTTGCCGTCCGGGCAGATCCGGGGCCACGCCGTGGAGAAGCGGTAGGAGCCGAGTCCGAGCCGCTTCATCAGTGCGACGTCCTCCGGCATCCGCTCGTAGTGCTCGCACGCGATGTCGGCGTCGTCGCCGTTCAGGATCGCGCCGGGCACCCGGACGAAGGTGTCCCAGATGGACGGGCCCCGCCCGTCGGCGTCGACGGCGCCCTCGATCTGGTACGACGCCGCGGCGGCGCCCCAGAGGAAGTCGGGCGGGAACTCTCGGGTCGTCATCCCTTGACGGCTCCTTGCATGATGCCGGCCACGAGCTGGCGGCCGGTCGCGATGAACAGGACGAGGAGCGGGATCGTGGCCAGCAGCGTCCCCGCCTGGAGCAGCGCCACGTCGGAGATCCCGCCGGCCGGCGCGATCTTGAGCTGGTCGAGCGCGGTCTGCAGCGTCTGCACGTCGCTCCCCTGCAGGATCAGCAGCGGCCACATGAACTCCGTCCACGTCTGCATGAAGGTGAAGAGCGCCAGGATCGCCATGGCGGGTCGCGCCGCGGGGACGGCGACCGTCCAGAACGTGCGCATCTGCGAGCAGCCGTCCATCCGGGCAGCCTCGATCAGCTCGTCGGGGATCGCGTCCAGGAGGTACTGGCGCATGAAGAAGACGCCGAACGCGGTCACGAGGAAGGGCAGCACCACTGCAGTCCGGGTCCCGGTGAGGCCGAGGTTGCTGAACTGCTTGAGCAGCGGCACGAACGCCAGCTGCGTCGGCACCGCCATCGTCGCGACGATGACCCCCATGGCGACGTTGCTGCCGGGGAACCGCAGCTTGGCGAAGGAGTAGCCCGCCAGGGTCGAGAAGAACACCACGGAGGCCGCCGACACCCCCGAGATGACCACCGAGTTGGCGAGCGCGGACCAGAAGTCGATCTGGTCGAAGACCCGTCGCGCGTTCTCCAGGAAGTGTCCGCCCGGATAGAGCGGGGGCGGGCTCTGGATGGCGCGCTCCTTGGTCACCGACCCGATGATGAAGGACCAGTAGAGCGGGAACGCCGAGCCCACCACGAACGCGGACAGCAGGCCGTAGACGAGGAACCCGGGACGGCGGCTCACCGCTCCCCCCTCCCCTGCACCCGGCGGGTCACGAGGTAGTTGAGCGCGGCGATGCCGACGATGATCACGACGATGATCCAGGTCGCGGCCGCAGCCCGTGGGTAGGGGTCGGTGCCGCTGTTCGAGGTGTTGAAGACGTACATCGTCAGGGTCTGGTACTGGTAGTCGGCCCCGCCCTGGAACTGCAGGTTGGTGTCGAACAGCCGGGGCTCGGTGAAGATCTGCATCCCGCCGATGGTCGAGGTGATGATGACGAAGAGCATGGTCGGCCGGATCGACGGCAGCGTGACGTGGAAGAACTGCTGCAGCGGGCGGGCGCCGTCGATCGCGGCTGCCTCGTAGAGCTGGCGCGGGATCGCCTGCAGCGCGGCCAGGATGATGAGGGTGTTGTAGCCCGTCCAGCGGTAGTTGACCATCGAGGCGATCGCCGTCCAGCTCGCGAAGCGGTCGGAGTGCCAGCCGACCGCAGGCAGGCCGAGGCCGCGCAGGACCTCGTTGACCAGGCCGGACTGGTCGGCGAAGAGGCTCCCGAAGATCAGCGCCGTGGCGGCCGGAGCGACCACGAAGGGCAGCAACACGCTCATCCGCCACCAGGTGCGCCCGCGCAGCGGCGTGTCGAGCATGGCCGCGATGACGGTGGCGATCACCACCTGCGGCACCGAGGACAGCAGGAAGATGCCCACGGTGTTCCAGAAGGCCTTGTGGAACACCGGGTCGCCGATCACGTGCACGTAGTTGGCGAGGCCGACCCAGGGGCCGTGCTCGGGGCCGAACCGAGGCCACGAGAAGAAGGAGAGGTAGGCCGAGTAGACCATCGGGTAGACCCCGACGAGGCCGAACACCAGGAAGAACGGGACGACGTAGAGGACCGGCGAGAAGCGGGTGTCCCACCGGGAGACCTTCTGGCGCCACGTCAGCGGCGGGGGCGTCCTACCGAGCCGTTCCCGGGTGCCGGGAGGTCCAGGGGCGTGGACGGTGGTCATCGCGCGCCTCCGCTCGTGGTGGTGGGGTGGGTGACCCCGGCCGGGGAGGTGGTGCAGTCCTCCCCGGCGGGGGCGATGGTGGTGGTCACGTCCGTGCGGTCAGGACAGGCTCTCGACGGCCTGGGTGAACGTCTCCCACGACTCGTCCGGCGAGGCACCCTCGTCGACGCGCTGGATCGCGGTCTGGAAGAGGCCGAGGATGTCGGAGTACTTGTCGCCCTTGTAGGGGTGTCCGGGCTCCACCGCAGCGGCACGGTCGGCGAGGATCACAGCGGTCGGGGCGTCGTTGAAGTAGGGGTCCGTGGCGTTCTGGGACGCCAGCTCCTGCTGGGCCTCGACGTTGGCGGGGTAGTTGCCGGCCGCCTCGAAGGCGGCGAGCTCCTGCTCGGAGTCGGTCAGCCAGTTGGCCAGCTCCTTGGCCTCTTCCTGGTGCTCGGACATCGCGGGGACCGCGAGGTAGGAGCCACCCCAGTTGCCGCCACCGCCGGGGAAGGCGTTCACGATGTCCCAGCCCTCGACCTCAGGGGCGTTGGACTTGATGTTGGAGAACATCCAGCCCGGGCACGGCATCGTGGCGAAGCCGTCGTTGGTGAAGTTGGCGGTCCAGTCCTCCTTCCACTGCACGACCCTCGGCGAGAGCGTGGGCGCATAGCGGGTGACGGTGTCCCACACGAGCGCGAGCTCGTCGTTGTCCACGTCCACGGTGTTGTCGGAGGTCTGGAACGGGAACTCGGCCTGGTTGAGCATCGCCTGCGCGATCGAGCCGCTGGAGTCGTACCACTTGGTGTCCGGCAGCGCCTCGACGAGTTTCTCGCCGGCGGCGAAGTAGGAGTCCCAGCTCTCGAAGATCGACTCGACCTCCTCCCGGTCCGACGGCAGGCCGGCCTTCTCGAACAGGTCGGCGCGGTAGCAGAAGGCCTCCGGGCCGGCGTCGGTCGGGTAGCCGATCTGCTTGCCGTCGGCGGTCTGCCCCGCCTGGTAGGCGTACTCGACCCACCGGTCGTCGAGGGAGGAGTCGGAGAGGTCGGCGAACTGGTCGGAGGCGCCCTCGGCGAGGAACTGCGGCATCGCGTCACCCTCGATGGCGACCACGTCGGTGAGCCCGTGCCCGGCCTGGAGGTCCTGGGTCAGCGTCTGCTTCCACGGGTCCCAGTCGGCGATCTTGGTCATCTTCACGGTGAACGGCCGGTCGGGGTCGGCGTTCCACTCCTCGATCAGCTTGTCGTAGCCGAAGTCGCTGAAGGTGGTGATCGTCAGGACGTCGTCCTGGCCGAGCTCGGCCTGGGCGGAGCCTGACTCCTCGTCGCCGCCGCAGGCGGCTGTCATGGTGGCGACGAGGGCCATGGCGGCGCCGAGCGCCGCTCCCCGTCGGATCGTGGGCTTGCGCATCGCTGGACGCTCCTGGGAGGTGACTGCGGTGGAACCGTTTCCACCAATCTCGCGAGCAACTATGATCGGCGTCACACCGCGATGTCAACGTGACGCGGTAAATGGCTCGCTGGTCGGGCGCAACGAAGCTGCAACCGATTCCACTCGGAAGCCGAGCGCGCCCGTCGAGGACGGAGCGCGGAGGCTCAGTCGAGGCGTCGCAGCTGGTAGGTGCCGACGGTGGTGGCGACCACCTCGCCGGCGGCGTCGGTGAGGGTCGCCTCCAGCACGAACTCGCCCTTGCCGGTGGCCAGCGCGTCCTCGCGGACCCGCGCGGCCTCCGGCACGGTCAGCGACGCCGAGGCGCGTACGACACCGAGCGCGGGACGCCGGAACCTGATGCTCGACTCCTTGACGAGCGGCACGAACCCGGCGAGCTCGCCCTCGAGGTCGAACGTGGCGAGCGCGAGCAGGCCGCCGAGCATCTCGGCGACGCTGAAGAGGGAGCCCGCGTAGGTCACGCCGAAGTGGTTGACGTTGGGCTCGGGCGGGAGCTCGGCCACGGCGAACCCCGGGCGGACCTCGACGACGCGGATGCCCATGGCCTCGAGGATCGGCACGGACCCGACGGCCTGGACTGCCTCCACTCTCAACGTATAGGCCATCGGGGGGCTTGCCGCAAGGCCCCGCTGGTCCCTCACACTGCACGGCGTGATGCAGCCCGGAACGCAGCTGGACACCGCCCCGTTCGCCCTCCCCGACTCCCTCGCCGCCAAGGCCGACCCGACCCTCATCGACCAGGACCGCGCCCACTTCCGCGCCGTTGCCAGCAGCCTGGAGCACGCCGTCGCTGAGCTCGAGCGCAGCCTCGCCGAGACCAGGAGGGCCACCGCCCGCCACGGCACGGCCGCCCTCGAGCGCGACCAGGAGGTGCACCGCCTCACCGCACGGCTGCGCGCCCTGCGCCGCTACGACCTCGACCTCTGCCTGGGCCGGATCGTGCCCGCCGACGGGACGGAGCCGACGTACGTCGGACGGCTCGGGCTCGCCGCACCCGACGGGCGGCGGCTGCTCGTCGACTGGCGCTCCCCCGCGGCCGAGCCGTTCTTCGCCGCGACCCACGCCCACCCTCAGGGCCTGGCAAGCCGGCGGCGCTACCGCTGGAGCAACGGCAGGATCGTGGACTACTGGGACGAGGCGTTCACCGAGGAGGGGCTGGTCCACACCGCCGCGCTCGACGACCAGTCCGCCTTCCTCGCCACCCTCGCCGGCAGCCGGACAACACGGATGCGTGACGTCCTCGGCACCATCCAAGCCGACCAGGACGCCATCGTCCGCGCCGACAGCCGCGGTCCGCTCGTCGTCGACGGTGGACCCGGCACCGGGAAGACCGTCGTGGCGCTGCACCGCACGGCGTACCTCCTCTACGCCGACCCGCGGCTCGGGCACCGTCGCGGCGGTGTGCTCTTCGTCGGACCGCACCAGCCCTACCTGGCCTACGTCGGCGACGTGCTGCCGAGCCTCGGTGAGGAAGGTGTGCAGACCGTCACGATCGGCGACCTCGTCCCCGAGTCGTCCCTCGCCGGACCCGAGACCGACGATCGGGTGGCCGCTCTGAAGGCGGACGCGCGGATGGTCGAGGCGATCGAGCCCGCGGTCGCGGTCTACGAGGAGCCACCGACCGAGCCGCTCCTCGTCGAGACCCCGTGGGGCGACGCGCTCCTCACGGTGGCGGAATGGGCCGAGGCCTTCGGCTCCGCCGACCCCGGCACCCCGCACAACCTCGCCCGCGACGACGTCTGGGACGAGCTCCTCACCATCCTGGTCGACAAGCTCGAGGGCGACGAGCTGTCCCCCGAGGAGGTGCGGGTGGTCCTCGAGCACCACGGTGCCCTGCGCGACGCCTTCGACCGGGCGTGGCCCCTGATCGAGCACACGGACCTGGTCGGCGACCTGTGGACGGTGCCCGCCTACCTCCGCCACTGCGCTCCCTGGCTGTCCCCCGACGACGTGCAGGCGCTGCGTCGCGCGGACCCGGAGGCATGGACGTACGCCGACCTGCCGCTGCTCGACGCGGCCCGGCTGCGGCTCGGCGACCCGGAGGCCTCACGGCGGAGGCGACGGACGGCGGCCGCGGAGGCCCGTGAGCGGGCCCGGATGGGCGAGGTGATCGACGACCTTCGCACCACCGCACGGGAGTCGGGCGCCGACGAGCTCGGTGAGGGGCTGGTCTCGATGCTCGTCCACGGGGACCTGCAGACCGCGCTGGTCGACGAGGGTGCACTGCCGGCGGCGGACCCCGACCGGCTCATCGGGCCGTTCGCGCACGTCGTGGTGGACGAGGCGCAGGAGCTCACCGACGCCGAATGGCACATGCTGCTGCGCCGCAACCCCTCACGCAGCTTCACGATCGTCGGTGACCGGGCGCAGGCACGGCACGGCTTCGCCGAGTCGTGGACCGACCGCCTGTCGCGGATCGGGCTCCACGACGCCCGGGTGGCGCCACTGACGATCAACTACCGCACCCCCGCCGAGGTGATGGCCGAGGCCGAGCCGGTCATCCGCGCCGTCCTGCCCCAGGCCAACGTGCCGACCTCGATCCGCGAGAGCGGCATCCCGGTGCTCCACTCCCCCGCCGCGGAGCGGGACGCGATCCTCGAGGCGTGGCTCGCCGAGCACGCGGAGGGCACAGCGGCGGTCATCGGTGACACGGCGTTCGACGGCACGGCGTTCGACGGCACGGTGTTCGACGGCACGGCGTCCGGCGGGACGTCGCGGGTCCGCTCGCTCACTCCGGAGCTCGCCAAGGGCCTGGAGTTCGACCTGGTCGTGCTGGTCGACCCGGACCGCTTCGGTGACGGCGTCACCGGCGCAGTGGACCGCTACGTCGCGATGACGCGGGCGACCCAGCGGCTGGTGGTGCTCACCAGCTGAGGCGCGGACGGCCGCGGCCGGGCCCGCTCACGGCACGAGGGTCGCCCGCAGCGCGGTGATGTCCTCCGGGCCGACGCGGCAGCAGCCGCCGACCAGCCGGGCGCCGCCGGCCACCCACGTCCCGACGTCGGCGGGGTCGAAGGCCGACCGGCCCGTCCAGGACCGGGCGACGGCGTCCCAGCCCTGTCCGGAGTTGGGGTAGACCACGGCAGGGCCGTGGGCGCCGGCGAGCGGGACGGCTGCTCCCGCGTCGGCGGGCGTCGTGCAGTTGACGCCCACCGCGAGCACCTCGGCCACGTCCGCGGCCATCGTGAACGCCTCCTCCAGCGGTTCACCCGCCCGCGTCCGTCCGTCCGCCGCGGAGAGCGACAGCCACGCGGGCACGCCGATGCCGTCGAGCTCGGCGAGCACGGCCTCCACCTCGGCGAGGCAGGGCACCGTCTCGACCGCCAGCACGTCGGCCCCCTCGCCCACCGTGGACGCGAGCACGTCGAGGCGTGGTCGGTGGAACGCGCGCAGTCCGTTGACGTCGAGGTCGTAGTCGCCTCGGTACTCCGAGCCGTCGGCCAGCACGGCGCCGTACGGACCCACCGAGGCGGCGACCCAGCCCTCGGGCGCGGCCGCGTCGCGGGCGGCGGCGGCGAGCGCGACGCTCCGGCGCAGCAGCCGCTCGACCTCGTCGTGGTCCGCGCCCTCGGCGCCGAACCCCTCGAAGGAGACCTGGTAGGACGCCGTGGTCGCCACCTCGGCACCCGCCGCGAAGAACTCGCGGTGGGCCCGTTCCACCGCCGCCGGGTCGTCGCGCAGCAGCCGCGCCGACCACAGGTGGCTCGACAGGTCGTGGCCGTGCCGCTCCAGCAGCGTGGCGAGCCCTCCGTCGAGGACCACGGCCCGGGAGTCGACGGCGTCGCGGAGGCTGGGGCGCGTCATGCCACGAGTCTGGCACCTGAGGGGTGTGCCCGGAGCACCGTCTCGTCCGCGACGATCGGGCCGTGCCAGAGGGACACACCATCCACCGCCTCGCCCGACGACATGCCCGGCTCCTCGGCGGACAGCGCGTCTGCGCCGACAGCCCGCAGGGCCGGTTCGAGGACGGCGCGCGGCTGCTCCACGGACGGGCGCTCACCGCCACGGACGCCTGGGGCAAGCAACTCTTCCACCGCTACGACGACCTGTGGCTGCACGTGCACCTCGGGCTCTACGGGAAGTTCCGCGACGGCGCTCTGCCCGCGCCGCAGCCGCGCGGGGCGCTGCGGTTGCGCCTGGTCGGCGACGAGCACTGGCTCGAGCTGCGCGGTCCCACGGCCTGCGAGGTCCTCACCGACGCCGAGCGCCGCTCGGTGCTCGCCCGGCTCGGCCCGGACCCGCTGCGCCGGCGACCCGACCGGGACGCGTTCGTCGCGCGGGTGCTCCGGAGCCGGGCACCGATCGCGACCCTGCTGATGGACCAGTCGGTCGTCGCGGGCGTGGGCAACGTCTACCGCGCCGAGGCCCTCTTCCGACAGCGCCTGGACCCCTTCCGGCTCGGCCGCGCGCACGACGCCGCGGTGCTGCACGCGCTGTGGGACGACCTCGTCGCACTCCTGCGCGCGGGTGTGCGGGCCGGTCGCATCGTCACCACGCTCCCTGACGACCGCGAGCGACCGGCGGGCCGTCCTCGGCGGGTCGACGCGCACTACGTCTACGGCCGGGCGGGACTGCCGTGCCGGGTCTGCGGAACCCCCGTCCAGGACGCCACGATCGCGGCGCGACGCCTCTTCTGGTGCCCGGTCTGCCAGGCGTGAGGTCGTCCGCGCGCGTGGTCACGAAGCGAGGGCCAGCACCGCCGCCGGGTCCTCGACATGGGCGTTGTGGCCCAGCTCCGGCAGGGTCACGGGCTCGGCGACCAGCGCGGCGAGCTGGTCATGACTGACCAGCGGGTCGTGCTCGCCCCGTGCCAGGACCACCGGACATCGAGCCGCCCGGAGCAGGCCGGCCATGTCAGGCACGCCGACGCCGAAGGTGCGGGGGTCCTGGGCCAGCCTCCAGCCGCGCCCCTCCCCGACGACGCCCGTGTCGACCATCGGGTCGTCGGGGTCGACCAGCCCGGCGAGGCCGGACACCCGCAGGAACCGGTCGACCGCCTCCGCGCGGGTGTCGTACGTCGTCACCGGCCGCTCGGCGAGCGCGCCCGCCCGCGCCGCGTCCTCGGCGGGCCAGGCCACCTTGATGCCCAGCCCCACCACCCGACGTATGCGTGCGGGCGCCATCGTCGCGAGCGCCAGCGCCACCACCCCGCCCATCGAGTGACCCACGACGGTCACCGTCTCGTCGCCCAGCAGCGGGAGCACCGCCTCGGCGTGCCGGGTGAAGGAGTACGGCGGGTCCCACTCCGCGGCCCCGTGGCCCGGCAGGTCGGGCGCGAGCCCGTCCCACCCGCGCCACACCGCGCCCGTGGCGCCCAGGCCGTGCAGGAGCAGCATCAGGCGCCGACGTAGTCAGCGAGGTGCTTGCCGGTCAGCGTCGGCTTCTTCGCGGCGACGAGCTCGGCGGGCGGGCCCTCGAACACCACGCGGCCACCGTCGTGACCGGCTCCGGGCCCGAGGTCGATGATCCAGTCGGCGTGGGCCATGACGGC